>CAXNFL010000109.1:0-6870 GCA_964201555.1 Kiritimatiellia bacterium | reverse complement strand
CTGCTCGCCGATCGTGGAGACCGGCTTGTCGCTCAGGTTTGCCCCGCACAGGGAACCCGCCCCGTGGGCCGGGAAGAACCGCGTCTCGTCGGGCAGCTTGGACAGCTTGTCCTTCCACGAGTGGTAGCCCATGGCTGCCAGCTCGGCGGCGCTCAGGGAGTCGCCCATCAGGTCGGGCCGGCCGACGCTGCCGATAAACAGGGTATCGCCGGTGAGGACGAAGGACGGATTCGCTTCGGTTGCGGGCGGGTACACGTAGAGGCAGGTTCCGTCGGGCGTGTGCCCGGGAGTGGTCACGATGACGGCGCGCACCTTGCCGAAGGCGATGGCGTCACCGTCCTTGACGGACCGGTGAGGGAAGCCAGCCTGGGTGGCTTCGTTGACGATGATTTCGGCTCCGGTGGCTTTGGCCAGTTCCATGTGCCCTGCTACGAAATCGGCGTGCGAATGGGTCAGGTAAACGCGAGTGATTTTCAAGCCCAGTTCCTGGGCATCCTTCAAGTAGCGGGCGATGTCGCGGGCCGGATCGATGATCAAGGCCTCCCCGCCGCTGCCAATCAGGTAGGAGTAGTGCGAAAGCACGGCCAGGTTGTACTGGCGGAATACGAAGTCAGGGAGCTTCTGTTCGGTTTCCTTGACCAGTTGGACGCGGGCCGCCTCGTCGCCATGCGTGGCCGCTTCCGCATCGCCCGGCAAACGGGCCCCCCGTGCCGAAACGGCTGCAAGCAACAGTCCCGTCAAAATGCATCCGGACAACCTGACCTGTTTCATGGATAGACTCCTCTTGCGGTTTCGTCGCTACCAGACAATAAACCGCGGGCTCATGCGGGGGTTATAGGGTATAACCCGACCGCGGGCCCTAACACAATTCTAACAATTCCCTGACATGAGCCTGACAAGACTCCTGTTAAATGTCGGAAATCAATAAAGGAAGAAACCGATGAAACCGATTCTCTTAAGCCTGCTGGGGGTTGTCGTTGCGCTGGGATCCGGTTGCGGCCGCGGTCCTTCGGGCCAGTCCATCACCGTGGCGGGCTCCACCGCCTTCCAGCCGTTCGCCGAAAAACTGGCCGACCAGTACATGCAGTCCCATCCGGAGGCGACGATCACCGTGCAGGGCGGCGGCTCCTCCCTGGGCATCCAGTCCGCGCTGGCGGGAACCGCCCAGGTTGGCATGGCGGATCTCGTGACCCTCCCGCCCGAAGCCTCCGGCCTGACCGCCATGGTGGCGGCCCGGGACGGCATCGCCGTCATCGTCAATCCGCTCAACCCGCTGAAGGATCTTTCCACCGGGCAGATCCGGGATATTTTCAACGGCAAGATCCGCAACTGGAAGGATGCGGGAGGCGAGGACCGGCCGATCCGGGTCGTGTCGCGCGAGACGGGGTCGGGGACCCGCTCCTCCTTTGAGGACATCATCGGCGGCATTTCGCTGCTCAAGGAGTCGCTGGTGCAGGACTCCAACGGCACGATCCGCGAAACGGTGGCGAATGACCGTGACTCGATCGGCTACCTGTCGCTGGGCCTGTTGAACGACAAGGTGCGCGCCGTGAAGGTGGACGGAGGCGTATGCTCGGACGAGGCGATCCTGGCGGGCCACTACAAGCTGGTGCGGCCGATCTACCTGCTGACACAGGCGAATGCGTCCGGGGTCGCGGCGGATTTTGTGGCCTACGTGCTTTCCTCCCTTGGCCAGGACACCATCCGGAGGAACGGCCTGCTGCCGGCGAAATAAGATGAAGGGAACCGGGGAAAAAGCGGCGGAGTGGATTCTGCGCGGGCTGGCCTTTTCGGCCCTCGCGAGCCTCCTTCTGATTGCCGTCTTCATATTCAAGGAAGGCGCCCCCTTTATTTTCCGGCTCGGGCTGAAGGATTTCCTGCTATCGTCGGATTGGCGCCCGCATGAGGGGCACTTCGGCATTTCCCCCATGATCGTGGCCTCTTTCTGGGTGACGCTGGGGGCCATGCTGGTGGGCGCTCCCCTGGGAATTGCCGGCGCCATTTTCCTCAATGAGTTCGTTCCGATCCAGGTCCGACGGATCGTCAAGCCGATGATCGAGCTGCTCGCGGGCATTCCCTCGGTGGTCTTCGGGTTCATCGGCGTGATGGTGGTGGCGCCGCTGATCCGCAATCACCTGGGCGGACCCGGGCTGTCGCTGCTGGCCGCCTCCCTGATCCTGGGGATCATGATCCTGCCGACGATTATCAGCATTTCGTCGGATGCGATCGCCAGCGTGCCCCGTTCGTATCGCGAAGGCGCCCTGGCGCTGGGGGCCACGCGGTGGCAGAGCGTGCACATGGTGGTGCTGAAGGCCGCGCGCTCCGGAATCGTGGCCGGCATCATCCTGGGCATGGGCCGGGCCGTGGGGGAGACCATGGCCGTCATCATGGTGGCCGGCAATGCGGTCGCCAATCCCCGCAGCCCGCTGGAATCGGTCCGCACCATGACGGCCAATATCGCCCAGGAGATGGGCTCCGCCACCGGCATGCACCGCCAGGCGCTGTTTGCCACCGGCGTGGTGCTCTTTATCAGCATCATGGTGTTGAACGGGCTCGCCATGGCGGCCATGAAAAAGCGGGAGGTGAAAGCGTGAGGCTGAACCCCAAAGCCGCCCAGGTGCTGGCCGTGATTGTTCTCGGCGGGGCCACGCTGCTGACGCTCGCCGTGCTCGTTTTCGTGATCGTGTTCGTCCTGAGCAAGGGGCTGCCGGTTCTCAACTGGAGCTTCCTGGCGGACAGCCCCCGCGAGATGGGGAAGTTGGGCGGCATCTTCCCGACCCTGGTCGGCACGCTGATCCTGCCCGTGGCGGCCATTGCGATCGCCCTCCCGCTCGGCGTGGGCACCGCCGTCTACCTGACCGAATACACGCGGCCCGGCCCGGCGACCCGCGCCATCCGCTTCGGCACGGACTGCCTGGCCGGTATTCCCTCGATTATCTTCGGCCTGTTCGGCTACATCTTCTTCGTCACGATCCTTCACATGGGCTGGTGCATCCTGTCGGGCGCGCTCACCCTTTCGATCATGGTGCTTCCCACGATCATCCGGACGGCGGAGGAGGCCATCAAGGCCGTTCCCCGCAGCTACCGGGAGGTCAGCTACTCCCTGGGCGCGACGCGGTGGGAAACGGTGTGGAAGGCCGTGCTGCCGAACGCCTTGCCGGGCATCGTCACCGGCGTCATGCTGAGCGTGGGCCGGTGCATCGGGGAGACCGCCGCGGTGATCTTCACGGCGGGCGCCTCGCTCCGGCTGCCGCATTCGGCCTTCGATTCGGTCCGCACGATGGCGGTGCATTTCTACATTCTGGCGCGCGAGGGCATCTCCACCGAAAACGCCTACGGCACGGCCGCCGTGCTGGTCCTCTCCATCCTGATCGTCAATTCGGTCTCCTACTGGATGATGCACCGGTTCATCGCGGGGAGGTCGGCATGAGCGACATCAAGATCAAGGCGGTCAAGCTGGAGGTGCTGTTCGGCAAGCACCAGGCGCTGAGGGGAATCGACCTCGAGGTGCCGGCCCGCCACATCCTCGGCGTCATCGGTCCGGCCGGCTCGGGGAAGACGGCGTTCCTGCGGTCGCTGAACCGGCTGAATGATCTGGATCCCGACTGCATCACGCGTGGCGAGGTGCTGCTGGACGGAGTGAATATCTATGGGCCGGCCTGCGATGTGGTGAAGCTGCGCAAGCGGGTGGGCATGTTGTTTGCGCTGCCGGTTCCGCTGCCCATGAGCATCTTCGACAATGTGACCTATGGCCTCCGGCTGGCCGGGCAGCGCCGCCGGGGAACGTTGGAGGAGGCGGTGGAGCGCAGCCTCAAGGCGTCGTTCCTGTGGGAGGAAGTCAAGGATCGCCTGGACATGTCCGGCCTGCGCCTCTCGGGCGGGCAGCAGCAGCGGCTCTGCCTGGCGCGCGTGCTGGCTATGGAGCCGGAGGTGATCCTGCTGGACGAGCCCTGCTCGGGGCTGGATCCCATTTCCACCTCCCGCATCGAGGAGGCGCTGACGGCGCTGAAGAGCGTCTATACGATCGTGCTGGTGACCAACAACACGAAGCAGGCCGCGCGCGTGGCCGATTCGACCGTCTTTTTCCTGTCCGGCGAAGTGGTGGAAATCGCGCCCACGGACCGGCTGTTCACAGCGCCCCGCGATACCCGGACCAACGACTATGTGAGCGGGAGGTTTGGATGACGGGAAGCCTGGCCATGTCCATCCGCGACCTGAATCTGCACTACGGCGATTTCCAGGCGCTGAAGAGCGTGACGCTGCCGATCGAGTCGCGCCGGATCACGGCCCTGATCGGGCCCTCCGGCTGCGGGAAGTCAACGTTGCTACGTTCGTTGAACCGCATGAACGACCTGGTTCCCGGCTGCCGCATCACGGGCACGGTGGAGCTGGAAGGCTCCGACATCTACGGCCGGGGCGTGGACGTGTGCGCCCTGCGCAAGAAGGTGGGCATGGTTTTCCAGAGGCCGAATCCGTTTCCGCTGACGATCCGTGAAAACGTGGCCTTCGGGCTGCGCGTGGAGGGGCGGACGGATTCGAAGACCCAGGCGGAGGTGGTGGAGCGGAGCCTGCGGGGCGCCTCGCTCTGGGAGCAGGTGAAGGACAAGCTGAACGCGCCGGCGCTGGCGCTCCCGCTGGACCAGCAGCAGCGGCTGTGCGTGGCGCGGGTGTTGGCCGTGGAGCCGGATGTGATCCTGATGGACGAGCCCTGCTCGGCCCTCGACCCGATCTCGACGGCCAAAATTGAAGAGTTGATGCTGGAGCTGCGTTCGACGTATACCATTGTGATTGTCACCCACAACATGCAGCAGGCGTCGCGCATTTCGGACCGCTCGGCGTTCATGCTGCTGGGCGAGATGATCGAAGCCGGGGAGACCCTGGCCCTGTTTACCAAACCCGGCGACCGCCGGACCGAAGACTACATCACCGGACGGTACGGCTGAGAGGGAAGGAGAGAGACCATGCACTTGCAGCGCGAGATCGATAAACTGAAAAAGCTGATTCTGGCCCTGAGCGCCGAGGTGGAGACCGACCTTCGCGCCGCGGTGCGCGCCGTGGAGGAGCGGAATCCCGAGCTGGCGCGCGACGTGATCGACCGGGAGCGGCTGACCAACGCCATGGAAGTGGACGTGGAGGAGGACTGCCTCAAGATCCTCGCCCTTTACCAGCCCGTGGCCGCCGACCTGCGATACATCATTGCCGTGCTCAAGATCAACCAGGACCTGGAGCGGATCGGCGATCTCGCCGTGCATATCGCCGAGCGGAGCCTGCTGAGCGGCAGCCAGCCACTGCCCGACATTCCGTTCCGGCTGGGCGAGATGGCGGACCTCACCCGGCAGCTGCTGAAAAGGGTGCTGGATGCCTTTGTGAACCTGTCCGAGTCGGAGGCGCGCGAGGTGTGCCTGAAGGATCGCGAGATCGATGACCTCAACCGGGAGATCGTGCAGAAGGTCAAGGCGGCGATCATGCAGAACCCCGCGCAGTTCGATTCGCTGTTGCAGGTCATGAGCATTGCGCGCCACCTCGAGCGGATCGGGGATCACGCCACGAATATTGCCGAAGACCTGATCTACCTGATCGAGGGCCGGATTGTCCGCCACACGGACGAGGTTTCAGACAAGCGCTGATCAATAAATGTCCGGGCGGGGCGAACCCTCAGGGTGAGCCGATGATCGGCGTGATCGTCCGCACGGGTTCCGAGGCGGTGAGGGATACAGGGCAAGGCCTGTTTGGCCCGGAAGCATCCGCTCGTTTAAGAAATACCGTGGTCTGTTTGCCACGGCCCGGCAGGGCGAAGTAAGCCCTGGCATCCAGCGTCATGGAAGAGCCGGAACACGCGATCGTGGTGACGGCGTGATGCAGCACTTGTTCAATGTATCTTTGGCTGTCCGGCGCCAGCATGAAGGCCGGCTGATCGCCCGCGCGCTGGAGGAGGCGAACCCATTCGTCGACGGCTTCGCCATTGCGCGCGGGATCCTTATGCAGGAGCTGGGGCCAGTGCAGTCCCAGCGTGGGCCCGTGAATCGTGTAATCCGACGAGGGTCCGACCTGCCTCCATGGAATATCGTTTTGACTGCGATCCAGCAGGAGCATGTCGTCATCATAAAAGAAGGGCGCCCGGGGCGGGGCCGAAGCGCGGCCCAGCCGGTTGAATGGCGTGGAGATGGCCGAGATGCCGGCGTCGGAGAGGAGGGGCCCCATTCCGTCCGGCCCGAGGCCGGTGCGGTAGAGAAACGCGCAGGGCACAAAGGTGCGGGGGTGGGGGCCGAGCTGGTGGGCATCCCAGAGTTTATAGTAGAGGTCGAGATGGCGGCGGACCTCGTCGCGCGGGCGCATGACGAAGTCTTTGGTGAACCATTCGGCGCGTGAGCAGGCGCCTTGGGCGGGTCCGTCCCAGTTCCAGAACTCGTGGCAGAGGCCGTGCAGGGCCAATTCGACGTGGGCGGCTTCGCGGCGGAGAAGGTCGGCGGCCTCGTCGAGCCAGGGGCCGCTCCAGCGGGCGTTGTCCCAGGCGGCGCCCTGCCAGGTGGCGGAGGGGAGGGCGCGGAGCCAGTTCCAGCGGTCCCACTCGCCGAGCATGAAGGCGGCGAGGGGGCGGGTTCCGGTGCGGCGGCCGAGGTCGACGAGCGCCTGGTAGTCCGCGACGGCGTGGGGGCGGGGCATGGCGGTGCGGAAGGGCTCCCCGCGAGCGCTTCCATCTTCGCCGTTCCACCAGCCGACGTCATCCACCACGACTTGGATGGGCTGTGGAATCAGGTAATGGCTCATAGTGGTAGGGTCGCATGCTTTGCCGAATGGGTCAAGCGAAGGGCGGGGGTTGCGAGAAGCGGTTGCGGCGTTTCGGCGTTAACGGAAGGTTGCTTTCGGGCT
>CAXNFL010000108.1:0-6878 GCA_964201555.1 Kiritimatiellia bacterium | reverse complement strand
GCAGTCGATATTCATGATGTTGATCATGTGCGCCACCCACCGGTAATGCGGCCAGGGCGCCGGCAGGATGATGACATACTGGCGGCCCTCATCGGCGGCCTGCTTGATCCCCGCGACCACATGCGTGGCGAACTGGAAGAAAAAGTTGGACTCATCGTCCACAATGCGGATCTTGAAGTTCTTGTTGGGGTGCTTGCACAGGTTGGCCCGCTTGATTTTGCGCACCCGGGCGCAGACCTTCTGGTCGCGGAACGAGAGAAATTTCGCGGGCTCAAAAGCCCATTCGTTCGTCAATGTCATGGCAAGGCTCCCTCCTTAGCGGGCAAATTAGTACCGTATATTTGTAGCCCAGCGGCGCCCCGACCCGCAACAGTTATTTTCAACCGCCCTGGCGAGGATGCGGCCCGACAACCGGATCGCCGCTCACTCCTCCAGGCTCTTCTTGGCGGACTTGATGAATCGTCCGAATGACTTGTCCTTCCTCCGCTTTTCGGCGTAGGAGAGATCATGGAAGTCGGTTTCCTTCCTGAGCTTGAGGAAGCTCTGGTGCCGGTCCGCGTTCAAGGTCCCGTTTTCCACCGCCAGGCGAACGGCGCAGCCCGGTTCCCCGGCGTGCGTGCAGTTCGCGAAGCGACAACCCGCGGAAATCTCGCGAATGTCGGCGAAGGTGTTGTCCACCCCGTCCCCCGTCCCAAGAAGGCCCAGCTCGCGCATGCCGGGAGTATCGATCAGCATGGCGCCGTTCCCAAGCATATGCAACTGGCGGCGGGCCGTGGTATGGACGCCTTCTCCGGTCGCGCTGACGGCCCGGGTGTCGAGCTCATCGCTGCCCAGCAGCCGGTTGACCAGCGTTGTCTTGCCGACGCCGGAGGAGCCCAGCAGGCAGTAGGTTCTCCCGGGCGCCAGAAGGGCGCGGAACTCGGGCAGGCCGGCTCCCGTGATGTTGCTCAGGGCAAGGACCCGGGTGGTGAAGCGCGTCCGGCTCACTTGCTCCAGCGCCTGCTCAAGCTGCCCGGGCGGGACCAGGTCCGTCTTGGTCAGAATGACCCACGGCTCAATGGCGCCCTCGTTGGCCATCACCAGGTACCGGTCGAGCCGGGCCAGGTTGAAATCATAGTCGCAGGCCTGGACGATGAAGGCGATATCGATATTCGCCGCGATCATCTGGTAATCGGTCGTCCGGCCGGGGCGCTTCCGGCGCAGAACGGTTTTGCGCGGAAGGACACCATGAATCATGGCCCGCCCCCCCGAGGTGAAGCCCTGCACGCAGACCCAGTCGCCCACACACGGCATATCGACGACAGACTCGGCGGCGAACCGGATCTTGCCCGCGAGTTCCGCATGCGCCTCGCCGTCCTGATTCCGGACGAGGAACGCGCCCCTGTCCACGGCCATGACACGGGCCAGGCTCTGCCCCTCTTGCAAAAGGGAGGCGGAGCGCTCCTTGAACCAGTCGTCAAATCCCAGGGCGGTCAAATTCATAATGGCATGAATCTAGGCTTAAGGTTCCGCTTAAAGCAAGGGATTTATTATACTCCGCCGCTCTCGCTCGCCGCATGATTCTCCAGCAATCCGAACATGATGCGCTCCTTGCGGGAATCGGAAATATCGCCTTGCGTGACGCTGAGGTAAACAGCGCCCTCATAGTCGCGGAAGACCGGGTATTGGAACGAGCGGCTGGTTTCGAAGCGGTATTTGCGCTCCCAGTCCACGCCGTCCCGTGACACCTCGATATTGAAGACGGAGCGGAACGCCCCTTCGATGCGCGTGGATTCCTGCCAGCCCAGGTAATAGACCCCGCCGAACCGGTCGAACGTCGGCTTGGACGCGGCGCCCTTTTGAACGAACGGACTGTACGCGTGTGGCTCCCACGTGATTCCGTCCGGGCTCCGGGCGAACATATAGTTACAGTCGCGGTTTTCCTGGCGGGAGATGGCCAGCCAACTGCCGTCCGGCAGCCGGTTGACCGCGCTTTCGGTGAGCTTCGCCTCCTGGGGCTGGAAAAAATTTCCGAGAACGGTAAGGCGGGTCCGCTCGTCGTTGAGCGAGGCCCAGGCCGTCTGGCCGATGGGATAATTATTCAGGACGCCGTACGTCCGTCCGTCAAACTCCTTGAAGCCGTCGATCATATACAAACCGTACTGGCGTTGCTTCCCGGTGAAGCCGCGGGCCAGGGCCTGCCGGTAAAAATGCCGCGGCTGCATGGGAAAGACACCCTCGGCGGTTTCGATTTCCGCCCGGTGAATGCGCCACCTGAACGCCTGGCTCGACACATCATAATCGAGATGCCACATCTGCGATTCACGGACATCGGGATTTTCACTGGCGAAGAAGCAGCGCAGGGTATGCTCGTCCTTCCGAACCAGGCGAGGCACAAAACAGGCGCCTTCGGGCAGTCGCTCATTTTCATACGTCATTCCGGAGGCGGCGAAAATCACGGGGCGCTCGACCCGGCCGCTCGCGAGATTCACGCGAGAGAGGGCGGTATAGACAAACGGCCAGCTCGCGGCTTCCCCCGGCTGAATGTCGTTGGCCATGTAGACGACATAGGCGTTGCCGCCGACGATCAGGAAGTCCGAATCATGGGCCCCCTTGACCGCGGGGCCGCAGACGTTGACCAGTTTCGCCAATACGCGGTCACCCGCCTGCTTGGGATCCCAGTTGGACGGCAGCAGGGATTTCAGTGTCATGGAGACCATCCTATAGACAATCGGCTTCCCCATCCATCCCGAAATCTGCTATACCTATGAGGTGGCACTGCCTGAAAACAAATCCGCTCCCTCTTCCGCCCCGCCGAAGCTGGCGGCCTTTCGACGGCGCGCGCAGGCCCTTGGCGAGCCGGAGCATTTTTTTGTCGGCCTTCCCGACACGCGGCTTCCCCCTGTCCGCAATATCCTGTTTTTCTGCAAGCGCGACCTGCTTGAGGATGCCAAGGACACGTCACATCGCCGGCACATGCTGATCTTCAACCTGGAAACGGAGGTCAGCCTGCTGCTCGACGGCCTGATGATCCGGCTGGTCCCCGGCCAGGCCCTTCTGGTTTTCCCCTTCCAGGCGCACCGCTATCTGCAAACGGCCGGGAAGCCTTTGACGTGGCTGTTTGTCACCTTCGAGCTTGAAGAAACCGACCCGCTGAATGAGTTGCGCAATCGGCCCGTTGAAATCTCCGCGGATCTCTGGCCCCTGGCGGACGCCTTGCTTTTCGAATATGAGGCGGCGCGGGATTCCGAAAAATCCGCCGACGAGGTCGCCTCGCTGCTTTCCTATTTTCTCCTTCGCCTAGCCCGCGAGTGCCGCGGCGTCCCCGTGCATGGGGATGCGCACCTTCCCCTTCCCTCCCACCGCCTGGTTCAGCGGGCCTGCCGCCTGATCGTGACGCGCCTCGGCTCCCCGATCTCCTGCCGGGACCTGTCGGCCGAGTTGGCGGTCTCGCCCGGCCACCTTCGAAGCTGCTTTCAGCGCGTGCTGGGACTTCCGGTCAGCGCCTATATCCGGCGAACCCGGATCTATGCGGCGTGCGCCCTTTTGAGCCGCACGGAATCGAACATCACCCAGATCGCCGAGAAATGCGGTTTTCTTTCCGTCTATGCGTTCAGCCGCGTCTTCCGTCGCGAAATCGGCATGGCCCCCACCCGCTATCGCAGTCACCTTTGGGAACAACGGAACATCGCACCCGTCCTCACAAAATAAGCGATGCGGCCAAACAATGATGCGATTCAGCCATTGAATTTTCCCCACACGCGGGTTTACACTATCAAACATACTTAGCTAGTCGCTAGGCTTTCGTTTCCTTTTTTGCGATTCATACTCACGGATGGCGATGCATGAAAAAGCTCAGTGAACTGTTGTCGCTCAAAGGGCGCACCGTTTTCATCACCGGGGGATCCGGCTATCTCGGCCGCGCCATGTGCGAAACGCTGGCCGAGCTGGGCGCCGACCTGGCCATCGCCGAGGTCAACACCGCCGCCTGCGAGGCCTTCACGGCCGAGCTTCGTTCCCAATACAACGTGCGGGCCATCGGGCTGGAGTGCAACGTCCGCAAGCCGGAGAGCCTTCGCGACGCCATGCGCCAGACGGCCGTTCAGCTGGGCGGAATTCATATCCTGATCAACAACGCCTATGCCGGGAACAAGAACCGGTTCGAGACCATTTCCTATGAAGAGTGGAACGCCAACATCGAAATCGGGCTCAGCTCCGTGTTCTACGGGGTCCGTGAAGCGTTCGACTACCTGAAAGCGTCCAAGGGCGTCATCCTGAACATCGCCTCCATGTACGGGCATGTGTCCCCCGACTATAAGCTTTACGAGGGCAATGAGCACGCCGTGCCCGCCAGCTACAATGCCGCCAAGGGAGGGGTGCTGCAGCTCACGCGTTACCTGGCCAGCTTCCTCTCACCCCACGGGATCCGCGTGAACGCCATCAGCCCCGGGGCCTTCCCCCATCTCTTTCAGCAGCAGGACCCGGTCTTCAGCGGCCGGCTGGCCGCCAAGGCGCCCCTCAACCGCGTGGGCATGCCGGAAGACCTGAAGGGCGCCGTGGCCCTGCTCTGCTCGGATGCCGGGCAGTTCATGACCGGACAGAATGTGTGTGTCGATGGCGGATGGACCATTTGGTAACCCTCGGGAGCGCTTATGAAAAAAATCAGTTTTATCTTCGCGTGTATCCTGGCCTGGTCCGCCTCAGGCCTTCAGGCCGCCACCTATATTTGGAACGATGCCGGCAATCATCTTTGGACGAACTCCGCGAATTGGCTGCCCGCGGTAAAGCCGACGGGCGCCGATACGGCGGGTTTTAACGAAAACAAGGTGGGGCCGGTGCTCGTCGATGCTCCCGCGGCCGCAAGCTTCATCTACTGGACCAACAAGTTTGGCGGCCAGTACAACGTCACCATCAATCCCGGAGCAACCCTGGCGCCGACAAGCGCCTACGTCTGCTACCAGGCCTACACCAGCTCCGTCGTCATCGGCGGCGGAGGAACATTCCAAGTGGGCGGTTCGGCCGCCAGCGTCTTCTATGTCGGCTACCGTTTGTCCGGGTCCCTGCTCACCACTCCGACGGATGGCCGGCTGACGGTTTCCAATGCCCTCTTCCACATGAACAAGCTGGGAAGTTTCGCCGCGGGCTATTGTCCCGATAATAACTCCCACTCCACCTATGGCGAAGTGGATCTCACCAATGCGACGATTGTCACGGACTCCGTGCAGACCAATCGGTTCAAGGTCACCGATTCAATGTTTATCGGAAGCAAGCTGTATGCCGGGGGGCTTTTGCGCCTGCCTCCCTCCGTGACTAATATCGAGGCCTCCATCATCACACTCGGGCCTTATGGCCAGGGCGCCTCCACCTATGGCATCCTGGACCTGGGCGAATCGCCCCAATTGCAGACCCTCGTGGCAACCAATACGCTGAATGTTTATCGAGGCCGTATCGTGTGGAGCGAAAACGGCACGGTGAAGACCGGCATGCCGGCCAATGTAAGCATCCGCGTCGGTTCCCCCGGCAGCCCGGGCGCCTTAACGCTCGGCTACACCGTGGGCAGCCCGACGGAAGTCCGGTGGGGCGGATTCAAGGGCTTGGAGGCATACCTCTCCAGTCTGATCGTGGGTCGCATGAGCGGAGGCAGCGGAGGCAACACGAGCATCGGAGAGCTCGATTTGCAGTCCACCAATACCACGCGCCTCGTCGGAAGCATCTCCGACGTCGCGATGAACATTCCGTATGTCGTTATCGGCGGACCTGACGCAGGCGGGGATTACAACCAACAGGGAATATTGAAACTTCCGAGAACGGTAAACTCGATCACGGCCAACAATATGTTCCTGGGCGGATTCGGAAACAGCGCCGCGAACAGTGAAATCAACCTAGGCAGCAATTCCCTGTTAACCGCCATTACCGTATCCAATGTTCTCCAGATCGGATGCGGCAACTTCCGGCATACCGATGTCAGCGGGAATGTCCGCACCGGCTTTCCCGTGAACGTTCAACTGACGGTGGGCGTCTCCCCCAGCCAACGAGGCAAATTATTCGTCCGGAAAACAAATGTTTCCTACGGTATGGTCGGCCTGGCGAACGGGACTCAGCTCAATGGCATCGGCAAATTTCAGGCCTATCTGGACGAAGTGGGGGTCGGCATGGGCACAGGAAACACCGCCGCC
The DNA here is from genome assembly GCA_964201555.1 of Kiritimatiellia bacterium. Classification (GTDB taxonomy): domain Bacteria; phylum Verrucomicrobiota; class Kiritimatiellia; order CAIKKV01; family CAIKKV01; genus CAIKKV01. Next base: position 723 of record CAXNFL010000108.1, on the reverse strand, counting down.
GCGTCCCAATACGGGATCCTGGACTTGCGAAGCTGCACCAACCTGCTCCTGGACGTTGACGGAACGATGAACATCGGCGGCGTAGGCTCCAAATCGGGTGCAAATGGCCCGACAGGTCATGGCTTTGCTTATCTTCCGGCGGGTACTGCCTCCCTCGGCAACCTGAATGTGGGCGGAGTTCGCGATAGCATTTATGGAGAGGGCGAGCTGTGGCTCAGCAATACCGTCATCGTGGTGACCAACACGGTGATCGGTCAAACCGGCTTCGTCACCAACCAGATCAACGGACGCTCCTCCGGACTCGACAGCGCGGGCCCCACAATCAGCCTGGTTGCCAGCAACGCCACGTCGGCCAACAAGTTCGGTCGGATGTTCCTGAACTTTCAGGCAGATCCCATCGATGTCTCCAAATCCTATTGGGGCTTGAAGGTGAAGGGAAATGAAATTCCCTACGTCCAGGGATTGACCAACTCCATGAACGTGACCGTGATCAAATCCGGATTAAGCCCCGCGAACCAGGCCAAGCTTGGCGTGTATTACAACACCTCAGGCGACTATACCTACCTGGGCCTTCCCGCTTCAGGGTTCAAGGGCACACTCCTGATCATCCAATAAAGACATCAAATAATGACATCTTGTTGTCCTTGACCCTTGCCGGCATCTCCCGAATACTAACGCCCTTAATCAGGAGATGGCCATGCCCACCGAAAAAGTTAAAATGCC
>CAXNFL010000107.1:0-6940 GCA_964201555.1 Kiritimatiellia bacterium | reverse complement strand
GAGCGCTACGGCTTCCTCGGCGGCATGGCCGCCTCGGGCGAGGTCAACCCCTTCATGCGCAATCGCGCTGGGGCCGAATGCCTCGACCGCCCCGTTTACGTGGACTGGGTCCGGCGCATGGGCGCGTACCTGCCGGCCGACCTGGGCCGGGACTACAGCGCCGGGGCCGGCACGACGTCGCGCACGATCAGCAAGGACATCGCCATGCTCGCCGCCGAGGATCTCTGCCTCGAGGCCGGCGTCAAGCTGCTCTTCCACCACACGCTCGCCGATGTCATCCTGAAGGACGGCCGCATCGACGCCGTCGTGCTGCTCTCCAAGTCCGGCTACACCGCCGCCAGGGCCAGGACCTGGGTGGACGCCACGGGCGACGGCGACCTGGCCGCCCTTGCGGGCTGCCCGTTCGAAAAAGGGGGCCCCTCCGGCTGGAGCCAGCCCATGACCCTCTGCTTCAAATTATCCAACGTGAACAAGAACACCTGCCCCGACAGGGCGGGGCGCCAGGCGCTTTACGATGCCGCCAAGGCCTCCGGCAAGGTGCGCTGCCCCCGCGAAAACGTGCTGATGTTCAATTATTTCGACGATGACGTGATCCACTTCAACACCACCCGCGTGCTGCAGAAGGATGCCACCGACGGCGTGCAGCTCTCCGAGGCCGAGCTGGAAGGGCGCCGCCAGGTGCGCGATCTCCTGGCCTGGCTGCGCTCCGACATGCCGGGCTATGAAAACTGCCGGCTCCACTCCATGGCCCACCACATCGGCGTGCGGGAGTCGCGCCGCATCCTGGGCCGCGCCTACATCACGCGGGACGCCTACAACAGCCGGACCCAATTCCCCGACGCCATCGCCCGCGTCTCCTACCCCATCGACATCCACAACCCCACCGGCACCGGCACGGAGTTCCTCCACATGCCCGACGGCGAGTATTACGAGATCCCCTACGGCTGCATCGTGCCGCGCGGCATCGACAACCTGACCGTGGCGGGCCGGCCGATCTCCGTGGATCACGCCATCCACAGCAGCATGCGCGTCATGCCGCCCGCCGTCTCCGTAGGCCAGGCCGCGGGACTCGCGGCGGCCCTGGCGGCGAAAAAAGGCTGCACGCCGGCGGAGCTGGATGGCGTCGAGGTTCGCCGCCGCCTGAAGGAACTGGGCGCCTATCTATAGCGGCTCGATGCGGTACAGCTTGCCGTTCACCTCGTCGGTAATGGCATAAAGCCGGCCATCGGGGCCCTGTTGCACATTCCGCACGCGCGCGCCGAGCGGAAGGCGCCGCTGAAACCGCACGATTCCGTCCGGGTCCAGCGCAATGCGCCGCGCATCGCCGCTGACGAGCCCGCCGCTGAACAGGCTGCCCTTCCACGCGGGGAAATCGTCGCCGGTGTAAAACGTCAGTCCCGACGGCGCGATGGCGGGAGTCCAATGAAGAAGCGAATTTATCGTTCCGGGGACAAAATGCTGGCCCACCGGCTCGCCGGTCTGGTAATCGAAACCCCAAGATTGCAGAGGCCAGCCGTAATTCCTCCCGCGCTTGATCAGATTCAGCTCGTCGCCGCCCCGCGGGCCATGTTCGGTCGCCCACAGCCCGCCCGCCGTGTCGAGCGCCAGCCCCTGCACATTCCGGTGGCCGTAGGTGTAAATCTCAGGTCGTACGCCCATGCGCCCGAGAAAGGGATTGCCGGGGGCGGGAGCGCCATCCTCCGTGAGGCGCAGGATTTTCCCCAGATGGCTGCCCAGGTTCTGTGCCTGGTCCCGGGCCAACATTCCGCCGATCATGAGGGGCGGGTTTCCTCCGTCGCCCACGCTCATCAGCAGGGAGCCGTCCGGCAGCCAGAGCAGGCGGGAGCCGAAATGCGACGACCCGCTTTTGGCGGGCCGGGCCTTGAAAAGAATCTCGAAGCCGGAGACGGTCATGCCGTCATAGACGCCCCGCACGAGCGCCATGCGATTCTTCGCCCGCGTCCCGACGGACATGGTCATGTAAATCCGGACGCTTCCCGCCTGGTCGCCCGGATGCAGCGCAACATCCAGGAGCCCGCCTTCGCCGTTGACGAACGGCGCGGGAAAGCCGACAAGCGGAATCTCGTCAAAATGATCGCCGTTCAGAACGTGAAGCGTTCCCCTCCGGCTGGTCACGAGCGCGCGGCCATCGGGCAGCCACGTCAGGCCCCAGGGGTTCGGGACGCCTTGCGCCACGAGAATGGCCTGCCAGCCGGGCGCTTCGGGAACTTTCACGCTTTGGGCGGAAGCCGATTGACCGAGTGCCCACCCGGTCAAGATAAACAGCGCGGATATGATTGTGGTTTTCATGCTTTCAGTGTAGCCCGCCACTGAAAGCCCGCGCCATCCGTGTATCTCTTAATATAGGATAACGACTTATCCTATATTAAGAGGGATTTCTCTTATAGTCACTGCCTTGCGAACAATCACTTCCCGCGCGCCTGCTCCGAGGGCGACTGAGGCAGGCGGCGGACGCGGGGAAGCGCCATCTTGTAGCGCATGGCGAGCAGGCGGAGGACCAGGGTGACGGCAATGCAGGAAAACAGCTGCACGTTCAGGGAATAGCCGCGCGCGCGCGCGATTTCAAAAACCAGCCCGCCGGCAATGGCGGCGGTAGCATAAAAGTCGGCCCGCAGCACGGCGGGAATCTCCCGCACCAGCACATCGCGAATCACGCCGCCGCCCGTCGCCGTCAAGGTGGCCGCCATCAGCACGCCCACGTGCCCCAGTCCCGCCTCGGCTCCCTTGGCCGCCCCGAGCGCGGCGAAAACGCCAAGCCCCAGGGCATCGGCCGTCATCACGCCATCCCACCAGGGCGCGATCCGCTTGGCGCCCACAAAGACCAGCAGCCCGCCGACAATGCAGATCAGCAGGTACCGCTCGTCGCGAAGGGCGAAGGGCGGCTGATTCCCCACCAGCACGTCGGTCATAATGCCGCCGCCCACGCCCACCGCCACGGCCAGCACCAGGACGCCCAGGATATCCAGCTCGTACTTGACCGCGCGAAAGGCGCCGGAGATGGCGAATACCAAGGTCCCGAAAAGATCCAGCATATGCAGCATGGTCATTCTTCCCGCACGATGTTGGCGCCCAGAGCGCGCAGTTTTTCGTCGATCCGCTCGTAGCCCCGGTCCACGCACTGGGCGTTGTCCACCACGCTGCGCCCCTTGGCGCAGAGCGCGGCCAGGATCAGCGCCATGCCGGCGCGGATGTCCGGGCTGATCAGATGGGACCGATGGAGACGCGAGGGGCCCACCACCACCACGCGGTGCGGATCGCACTGCACGATGCGGGCGCCCATCTCGATCAGGCGGTCCACGAAATAGAGCCGGCTCTCGAAGAGCTTCTCGTAAAAGACGACCGTCCCCGAGGCGCGCACGGCCATGACCACGGCCACGCTCATCAGGTCCGAGGGAAAGCTCGGCCAGATGCCGTCCTCGATGCGGGGCACGGCGTCGCCATAATCGTGCATGATCCGCAGCTTGCGGTGCGCGGGCAGGCGCAGGACGCCGTTCTCCACCTTGAAGCTCGCGCCCAGCTTGGCATAAACCAGGGCGATGGGCCGCAGGTGCTCCGCCACCACGCCTTCCATGGTCAGTTCGCCGCCCGTCATGGCGGCGGCGGCCACGTAGCTGCCGATCTCGATGGGATCGGGCTGCACGCGGTACTCGGCGCCATGCAGGGCGGCGACCCCGTCGATCGTGATCCGGTTCGTCCCGTGTCCGCCGATCTTCGCGCCCATGGCGTTCAGCAGCTCGCACAGATCCTGCACGTGCGGCTCGCAGGCGGCGTTTGAAATGACCGTGCGGCCCTCGGCCAGGCAGGCGGCCATGACCGTGTTTTCGGTGCCGGTGACGCTGGCCTCGTCCAGGAGGATATCCGCCCCCTTCAGCTTCTTCGCCGTGAAGGTATAATCGCGCGTTCCGCTCACCTCCACGCCCAGCGCCTTCAGCGCCAGCAGATGGGTGTCGAGCCGCCGGCGGCCGATCACGTCGCCGCCCGGCGGCGCCAGGATGGCGCGGCCGGTGCGGGCCACCAGGGGCCCGGCGAACAGGATCGAGGCGCGCAGCTTCGCGCAAAGGACGCGATCGAGCCGGCTCTTGCGCACGCCCTTCGCGCAGACGCGGACCGTGCCCTCCTGCTCCTCCACCACGGCGCCCAAGGCCCGCAGCAATTCCAGCATGACTCGCACATCCTCGATGCGCGGCACGCGGTGCAGGGTCACCGGCTCATCGGTGAGCAGGCAGGCGGCCAGCATGGGCAGGGCGGCATTCTTGTTGCCGCCCGGAACGAGGGTTCCGGACAGCCGTCGGCCGCCTTCAATGACAAAACGGGCCATGAGCGGGCCTCGCGTTACTGGGCGGCGAGCATTTCCTGCGCGACGCGGACAACCTGTTCCGGGGTAAAGCCATACTGCTCGGCCAGCACCTGGTAGGGCGCCGAGCCGCCGTACTGGTCCAGGCCAACGATGCGGCCCTTGCAGCCCGTGTACTTCTGCCAGCCCAGCGTGGAGCCGGCCTCGATGGCCAGCCGCTTCCGGCAGGTCGGCGGCAGCACGCTGTTGCGGTACGCCTCGTCCTGCTTCTCGAACAGCTCCCACGACGGCATGCTGACCACGCGCACGCGGCACTGGGCGGCCAGCTTGCGGGCGGAGTCGAGGGCCAGGGACACTTCCGAGCCCGTGCCGATCAGGATCAGCTCGGGCTCGCCCGGCGCGCTGTCCCACAGGGTGTAGGCGCCCTTCTCCAGCGAGTTCGCGGGCGGGAACACCTTGCGGTCGATCACGGGCAGGTTCTGGCGGGTCAGCAGCAGCGCCACGGGGCCGTCCTTGTGCCGCAGGGCCGTCAGCCAGGCCGCGCTGGTCTCGGTCGGGTCGGCCGGCCGGATCACCGTCATGCCCGGAATCAGGCGCAGCGACATGGTCTGCTCCACGGGCTCGTGAGTGGGCCCGTCTTCGCCCACATAGAAGCTGTCGTGCGTGAACACATAGATGACCGGCAGCTTCATGATGGCCGCGAGGCGGACCGAGGATTTGCAGTAATCCAGGAACGAGAAGAAGGTGGAGCCGAACACGCGGAAGCCGCCATGCTGGGCCACGCCGTTCATGATGGCCGCCATACCGTGCTCGCGGATGCCGAAATGGAAGTTCACGCCCTTGAACGAGCCGGGGCCGATGTCCCCTCCGCCGTCGATGTAGGTCTTGGTGCTGGGGGCCAGGTCGGCCGCGCCGCCCACGAAGAACGGGAGGGCCTTGGCCAGCTTCTGCATGATCAGGCCCGAGGCGTTGCGGGTGGCCACCGGCTTGGCGGGATCGAACTCGGGCATCTGCTGCTCGAGGTTCGAGGGAATGCGCCCCTTCTGGTACACCTCCCACATCCCGGCCTGCTCCGGGTATTTTTCCCGGTAGATCCGCATCAGGTCCTTCCACTTCGCCAGGCGCTTCTCCATCTCCTTGGCGCGGGCGGCGAAAATGTCGCGCACTTCCGGGGAGACATAAAACGACTCGGCGGGCAGGCCCAGCGCCTTCTTCGTGGCGGCGATCTCCTCGTCGCCCAGCGGCTCGCCGTGGCACTTGTGCGAGCCCGCCAGCGTGGGGGCCCCTTTGCCGATGGTCGAGTGGGCGATGATCAGGGTGGGCCGCTCCTTCTCCAGCTTGGCCTCGTTCAGGGTCTGGTCGATCCGCGCCAGGTCGTGCGCGTCCATCTCCAGCACGTTCCAGCGGTAGCCCTCGAAGCGCTTGCGCACATCGTCGCTGTAGGCCAGGGAGGTCTTGCCCTCGATCGTGATCTGGTTGAAATCGTAGATCAGCACCAGCTTGCTCAGCCCCAGGTGGCCGGCCAGCGAGCAGGCCTCGTGGGAGATGCCTTCCATCATGCAGCCGTCGCCGCAGATCGCGAAGGTGCGGTGATTGACCACCTCGCAGTCGGGCGTGTTGAAGCGCTCGGCCAGCATGCGCTCGGCGATGGCCATGCCGACGGCGTTGGCGATGCCCTGCCCCAGGGGGCCCGTGGTGGTCTCGACCCCGGCCGTGTGGCCGTATTCCGGGTGGCCCGGGGTTTTGCTGCCCCACTGCCTGAACTTCTTGAGCTCGTCCATGGGCAAATCGTAGCCGGCGAGGTGCAGCATGCTGTACAGGAGCATGGAGCCGTGGCCGGCCGACAGCACGAAGCGGTCGCGGTCGGGCCAGTTCGTTTCGACCGGCGAATAGTTCATGTGCTTGAGATAGAGGACCGCGGCCACATCGGCCATGCCCATGGGCATGCCGGGGTGCCCGGACTTGGCTTTCTGCACGCCGTCCATGGCGAGCCCGCGAATGGTATTGGCAACCTGGGTGAAATCGTTCATCAGTCTCTCCTAAGGCTTCTAATTAGCTTATTTGTAAGCCTAACTAGGATACGGAAAAGAACGCCCATGTCGAGCCTGATTCTGCGGGTAATCCGGCACGCCAACTCCCGCATCTCGCTCGACAATATACAAAATCAGCTTGCGTGTTGACTAAATTATCATTAAATTGGTCACCATGAAGGCCGATTCTTATATTCCACAGGCCCAGCTGCAACGCCTTCGCCAGCTTGTCGCGCCTGGAAAGGTGATTGTGGTTTACGGGCCCCGGCGCGTGGGCAAAACCACCCTGCTCCGTCATTACGCCGCCCAGGCTGGCGAAGGCATCCTCATGGTGACAGGGGAGGATATCACCGTTCGCGAGAATCTCGCGAGCCAGTCCCTGTCCAAGCTGACGGCCTTCGTGGGCAATCGGCGCACCCTGATCGTGGACGAGGCCCAATACGTGCCGTCCATCGGATTGAACCTGAAACTGCTCGTGGACCATCTGCCGGACCTGAAGGTCATCGCCACGGGCTCCTCCTCCTTCGATCTGGCCCGCCAGACCGGCGAACCGCTCACGGGCCGCCGCTACACGCTCTTGATGCTCCCCCTGGCG
>CAXNFL010000106.1:0-7007 GCA_964201555.1 Kiritimatiellia bacterium | reverse complement strand
GCGGAACCTTCCCCCGGACGTCATGGGCGCCCTGGATGTGTACATCAACGGCTGCTCGAACGCCTGCGGCCAGCAGCCGGTCGGCCCGGTCGGCCTCTTTGGCGTGGCCCAGCGCGCGGGCGGCCGGCTGGTGCCGTCCTACGTGGTCACCCTGGGCGGGCGCTGCGGGGCAACGGGTGCGAAATTGGGGACAGCGATCGGCAAGATCCCGGCGAAGGCGCTGCCGGGCCTGGTGGCGGAGCTGGCCGCCGATTACGCGGTGGGCCGGCGCGGCGGGGAGTCGTTCCTGGACTATGTGGACCGGCGGGGTCCGGCCTATTTTGAGAAGCTGGCGGGCCCGCATGAGGGCATCCCGGGCTATGACGAGCAGCCCCTGTATTACCGGGACCTGGGGGCGGGCGAGGACTTTTCGCTGGCCGGCCGCGGCGCGGGCGAGTGCGGAGCCGGCGTGTTTGACGTGATCCGGCAGGACCTGGACGCGGCGCGGGCCGCGGACGGACGCTTCGACAGCCTGCTGCCCGCCGCCCGCGCGCTGCTGATCACCCGCGGCGTGGACGCCCGGGAGCCGGATGCCGTGCTGCGCGAGTTTGAGCGCCATTTCATCGACAAGGGCCTGGTTCCGGATGAGTTTCGGGCGCTTCTGGCCCGAGCCCGCGGGTTCATCCAGGGCTGGCAAGGGGCGCTGGACGACCAGCAGCCCGCGGTCGCCCGGCTGCGCGAGCGCGTGGAGCTCCTCTATTCCACGCTGGACGCCAACCTGGAGTTCCATCCGCCGGAGGCCGCCGAAAAGAAGGCGGCCCCCGCGGCGGCTCCGGCCCCGGCTGAATTGAATCTGCGCGGCGTGGCCTGCCCGATGAATTTCGTCAAGGCGAAGCTGAAGCTGGAAACCCTCGCGATCGGGGAGACGCTGAGCGTGGTTCTGGACGAGGGAGAGCCTATCCGCAACGTTCCGGAGAGCTTCCGCCAGGAGGGGCAGGAGATCGCCGGCCTCACCGACCTCCGGGACGGCCACTGGCGGGTGATCATCAGGAAGAAGCAATAAGGGGAGCACTCATGCGGTATTTCACGGATAATTCGCTGTCGATCGGCCGGACGCCCCTGGTGCAGCTGCGGAAGGTGGCGGGAACGAAGGCGCTGGTGCTGGGCAAGGTGGAGGGGCGGAATCCAGCTTGCTCGGTGAAGTGTCGCATCGGGGCCGCCATGGTCTGGGACGCCGAGGCGCGCGGCCTGCTGAAGCCGGGCATGGAGATCGTGGAGCCGACGAGCGGGAACACGGGAATCGCCCTGGCGTTCGTGGGCGCGGCGCGCGGGTACAAGGTGACGCTGACCCTTCCCGACACCATGAGCGTGGAGCGGCGCAAGATCCTGAAGGCGCTCGGTGCCCAGGTGGTGCTGACCCCCGGGGACAAAGGGATGCCCGGCGCCATTGCACGGGCGGAAGAGCTGGTTCGGCAGGATCCCGCTCACTTCTACATGCCGCAGCAGTTCCTCAACCCGGCCAATCCCGCGATTCATGAAAAGACCACGGGGCCTGAAATCTGGGAGGATACGGACGGGACGATCGACGTCCTGATCGCCGGCGTGGGAACGGGCGGCACCATCACCGGCATTTCCCGCTACCTCAAGCGGACGATGAAAAGGAATATTCTCACCGTTGCGGTCGAGCCCGCCAAAAGTCCGGTCCTGACCCAGTGCCGGGAAAAGAAGGAGCTGAAGCCCGGCCCGCACATGATCCAGGGCATTGGCGCCGGCTTTGTTCCGGGGGTGCTGGACCTGTCGCTGGTGGACCGGATCGAGCAGATCGGCAACGAAGAGGCCTTTGAGTTTGCCCGGCGGTTGGCCACGGAGGAAGGGATTCTGTCCGGTATTTCCTGCGGGGCGGCGGTGGCCGCAGCGGCGCGCCTGGCGGCACTTCCGGAGTTCGCAGGCAAGACGATGGTTGTGATCCTGCCGGATTCCGGGGAGCGGTATCTTTCCACCACGCTCTTCGACTGATCCGCGGGAGTCTTATTGCGGGGGCTGAGAGGCGGTCGTTGTCCCGCTGCGGGGGCCGCCGCGTCCGGGGCCGCCCGGGAAGAAGCCGCGCGGCGAGGTGGCTTTGTGGATGGTCTCGATGTAATCCACGAACTCCCTGGAGCCTTTGTCGTCGAAGCCCAGCTGCTGGGCGGTGTCATAGAGCAGCAGCGACTGTTCCGTTTCCATGAGCTGGCCGGCCTCGTGCATGCGTTCGAACAGCTGGTGGCGCGATTCCTCCCCGCCTTCGGCGGGAGCGGTTTCCCGGGTCATCGCCTCCGTGAACGAGGCGATTGTGGCCAGGAGCTTGGCGTGATTTTCCTGCTGTTCGGCCGACCAGCGGGAGACGTCCACCGATTCGAGGAAAGAGACCTGGTCGCTGGCGGCCGTTTTGACCCGGTCTCGGAAATCGGCCCGCTGCTGCTGGATTTCCTGGTATTTGGCGGGGTCGGATTCCTTCAGGGCGGCCAGCTCCGCTTCGCGCATCCGGCGGTCCCCGCGGAAGGACCGGTTGGTGTTGCCTGAGTTCCACGAGGCGGCGAGGCGCTGATCGCGCTCCGCCAGCTGCTGGCGCAGGGTGGCCAGCTGGGTTTCCAGCGCGGCCACGGTGTCGCTGACGACGGCCGGCGAGACGGCCGGTGCTGCGGGAGCCGGTTCAAGGGCGGGCAGGGCGGGGGCGGGGCTGGCGGCGGGCGCTTCGGCCGGCGGGCTAAGCTGGGTTTGCAGGACCTGGTTGGCCAGGTGAAGGCGATTGATTTTTACAAGGGCCGTGACCGTGGTTCCCGCGAGCAGCAGGCAGAGGGTCGCCAGAAGTTTTTCTCTGTTCATTTTTGCATTATCCGGGAAAATCAGTTGAAAGGGAATGATGGAATTGTTCTTCAAAGGAAACGACAAAAGTGACGGAAGTGACTTAAAGGGTGTTCGCCTGATCGAAATGCCGTAACCCAATGGGTCATATTGCTTTGCCATTGCGGTTCGATCCGCAAGAGGATATTCTTCGGGTTTTAAAGTTAACAGGAGGCTGTATGGCTAAGGGTTCCAAGATTGCGGTGCAGATGTATACCGTCCGTGAGTTTTCCAAAACCGGCAAGGATCTGGCGGCGACGCTGGCCAAGGTTTCCGCCATGGGCTATCCGGCGGTCCAGCTGTCGGCCGTCGGCTGCATGAACGGCGAGAAGCCCGAGGTCTCGGCCCGCGAGGCCCGCAAGATGCTCGACGACAACGGCTTGAAGGTCATCGCCACGCACCGCTCCTGGACCGAACTGGTGAACAACACGGCCAAGGAAATCGAGTTTCACAAGGAATTGGGCTGCGACTATGCCGCCATCGGCGGCATTCCCGGAGAGCACACCCCTGAAAACTATCGCCGCTGGCTGGCGGAGGCGAAGCCGGTGATCGCCGCGCTGAAAGCGGCCGGCATCCGGTTCGGCCATCACAATCACAGCATCGAGTTCAAGCGGTTTCCCGAAGACAAGCGCGGCAACCTCCACAACATCCTGATCGAGGAGGGCGGGGCGGACCTGATGCTGGAGCTGGACCTGTACTGGATCGAGCATGCGGGGCTGCATTGCGAGCGCGTGCTCGAGCGCTGCCATGGGCGGGTGCCGGTGATTCACCTGAAGGACAAGGAAGTGGTGGCCGAGGGCCCGGTGATGGCGCCGATCGGCGAAGGCAACATGGACTGGCCGCACATCGTGCCCGCCTGCGAAGCGGCCGGCGTGCGCTGGTATTGCATGGAGCAGGACAGCTGCCGCCGCGACCCCTTCGACTGCCTGAAGTCGAGCTTTGCCTACATGACCAGCCTGGGCCTGTAAGCGGCCGGCCGGTCCCGGCAATAAAAGCGGCATCCTTGACGTTGTATGGTATTGTCCTTTTTTGGACGATAACTGTTAAGGAGTCCGCCGATGCGTATCACGAAAGTCCTGGCTTGTGCGGGGTTGGCTATGGCGGTGGGCCTGGCGGCCAAGCCGGTTTCCCCTCCCGCGGCGCCGCTGCCTGACCTGGCGCCCGTTTTGGGCGCTTCCGCCTCCGGCTGGACGCTGTCCGACCGGGGGGGCCGCCCGCCCCGCTACGGCCTCCAGGAGGTCGAGGGCGTGCAGGCCCTGGTTCCGGCTGTTCCGATTTTGTTTATTGCGGGATCTCCCGAGGTCACGCCCGGCAACGAGGTGACGGCCGTCATCCTCCTGCGGAACGAGACCGCGCTGAGTTCCTTTAAAATGACGGGCGGCCTGACGGGGGCGACGAACGGGACCGACGGGTATTCGCTGACCGTGTCCGCGAAAGCGGAGGCGGAGAGCGCCGGGGTTGCCTTCAAGGCGCGGGCGCAGGGGGCCCGTGAAGGGCTGGCGAAGCGCGATTACAAGGCCCGCTGGATCACCGGGCGCAGCCTGGGTATTCCCGAGGACATCCGCCGCCGGGTTGAGTATCTGATGACCACCCAGCCGCGGCTCTGCCGGCAATGGCTGCAGGTGCGGTGGCAGGTTCGCGCCGAGGGTACGCGGGTTTATATGGACGACCGCCTTGTGTGGGCGGGGAGCTCCAACACGGCCGGCCGGTTCAGCCTCGAGCTGGGGGGGGCGGCCGCCCTCGCCTCGTTTCGCATCGAGCCGTTACCCGCGCTGGCGAAAGCCGGCTTTGAGCCGATCGCGCTGGATCATTCCCTGAATGCCGCCCAACTGGACGGCGCCCGGCTGAAACCGGACGGCCTGCCGGCGGCCGGCGTGCTGTCGGAAGTGGGTGGCGTGCCGTTTATCCGGCCGCGGCCGGATGCGCGCGGGAACGATCATGTGGACCTGGAGCCGAGCTGGCTGCAGAACGGCTTCCTAGGCGGCCGGGATTCCCCGCGCGATGGCGTTTTTGGCGGCCGCTGGGCGGGCGCCTGGGGGAACAATCCCTCGAGAATTCAATTCAGCATTCCTCCGGGGCGTTATTCGGCCATCCATTTGCTGGCCGCGGCCGATTCCGATCCCGACAGCCTTCCGATCGTGACGGCCCAGTTTTATATCCCCGAGGCTGGCCGGCCTGTCCAGACCCTTCCCGCCACAGTCCGGCGTTTTACGGCGTCCCCCGCCGATGCTCCCCGGCTTCCCGCGGTTCTCGATAATGGGAAAGCAGGTAGCCTCTTCCTGATCACGATTCCCGTGGAGCCCGGCTCGCTGGCCTGCTTTGACACGGTCGAATTGGAGCTGACCAAGGGCGTGCGGCTTTACCGGGCGTGGCCCGATCCCATGTATTACAGCTTTCACCCGGCGGGCTTGCCCAGTTCGGTGCATGTGTACGCCCTGACCCTGGAGCAGCCGCCGGTGGGCATGGAGTTGAAGGCCGCGAACGGCCTGCATGTGTGGACCGCCCCGGCGAAACCCGCGTATACGGCCACGCTCAAGCCCATCCGGGCGGTTGAGCGCGTTTCTCTGGAAATGAGCACCCGGAGCTACGACGGGCTGGAAAAGACGAGCGTGAAGAAGGAGGTGGTTTTCCACAACGGCGAGCCGCAAACGGTGACGTTCGAGCTGGATGTGAAGAAGTTCGGCTTTCATGACGTGACCCTGACGCTGAGCACGGGCGCCGTTTTCCAGACGGAGCGCCGCGGGCTGGCGCTGCTGCATCCGGATACGCGCGAAAAGACGGAGTGGGAGCGGGGGCATGGCCCGATTTTCGGATTCTGGAACTGGCGCGGCGGCCACAACACCCCGGCGGAGCCCCTGCCCACGATCCTCATGGGGGTGGCAGGCGCCGAGGCCGACCATGCGTCCTTCGATGAAAAGGTCAACGCGGAAGGCAAGGCGGCGGCCCGGAAGCACGGGGTCAGGGCCTACAAGGCCTTTGGGGCGGGCGATCACTATATGACCGCCAATTTCGCCACCGATCTCCAGGCGCTGGGCTATGCGGCCGCGAAATCCAATTTCGTGGCCAAGCTGGCCCAACGCTACACGAAGCGGGACGACCTGAACCGCCCGATGTTCCTCTCCTTTTTTGCCGAGCCCAGCATCGGGCTGCATACGATGGGCGTGCCGCTGAGTTACGACGGGCTTTCCGAAACGAATGATTACCTGTTTTCTCCGACCGAGGAGGCCCGCTTCCAGTATTTCCTCAAGGGGGTGGTGGAAGGCGCCAAGATCGTCAAGGCCCTTTACCCCGACGTCAAATGCCTGCTGCCCCATGGGGATCCCGGTTTTGTGGCGCCGTTCCTGCGCCGGAGCGAAGAGGCGCGCAAGCTGATCGATGGCGTGACGGTGGATGTTCCTGTTTTCGAGCGTCTTCCCGAATCGCAATTCGGCCAGGTGGCCCTGCACCGGCTGCTTATCTGCCAGGACGCGTTCCGGGCGGCCGGGAATCCGAATCCCTGGCTGCCCATGTACGAGGGGCCCTGCCTGCCCACGCGGCCGGGCTCGCTGAGCCGCGACGAGCATGCCGCCCTGTCCGTGCGCAACTCGCTGATTCTCCTGGCGCACGGCGTGGATTTCCAGACCGGCGGGTGGTGTCCCTTCGACGCCGGCAGCTACTGGGGCGAGCAGCATTACGGCGGCGGCATCTGCGACCCGATGCCGCTGGCGACGCCGAAGCCCTCCTATGCCGCCTTTGCGAGCATGACGCGAAACCTGAATCGCTGCAATTTCGTGAAGGGCGTGTCCACGGGAAGCCTGTCGGCGTATGCCATGCAGTTCAAACATTTCAAGACCGGCGCCCTGGTGCATGCGGTCTGGACCATCCGCGGAACTCGGCCGGTGTCGGTTGCCGTTCCGGCGGACGCCAAGGTTGAAATCTACGATTCGATGGATAACCGGACCGTGCTGCCGGTGAAGGACGGGGTTGTGACCTTCCCAATCGGCCAGGCGCCCTGTTATGTGCATGGGTTGGGGGAGTCCCCGGCGATCACCTTGGGCGAGACCGATCACTCTGACGTTGCTCCGGCAGCCGATGCGCTGGCGCTGGGCAATCCGGGTGATGGCTCCTGGATGATTTCGAATGAACGCGATATCGCCTACGAAGACTGT
>CAXNFL010000105.1:0-7055 GCA_964201555.1 Kiritimatiellia bacterium | reverse complement strand
GCGGTGACGCGAACCAGGGTGACCGTGGTGGAGAAGACGATCTCCTCGCGGTCGGACTCGGGCGGGCGGCGGAAGACCTCCACCGTGTATCGCGCGGAGGTGCGTCCCAGATGGGTCTGCCCGGCTTCAAAGCGGAGCATGTCCCCATTTCCGGAACGCCTGCGGACCTCCACCTGGTCCATGGCCACGGTCAGGAAGAGGCAGCCGGGGAAGTCCCGGCTGGCGGCCATCCAGGCCACCTCGTCGACCCATTTGAGCAGGTTGCCCCCGAACAGGAAGCCGTAGTGGTTCAGGTGCTCGGTCATGACCAGTTTGTAGGTGGTGATGGACATGGCGGTATAGTGATTTACTTTCGGCGACAAATCAAGCTACGATCAAGCGCATGAATGACGCCCTCCGTTTTGCCGGGATACCGGTCCGAAGGCTGGCCGCCACGCTGGCCATTGCCGCGGCGTCCGCCTTTTTGCTGTTTGGCTATGAGTTCGTGCGCAGCGTGGCCCAGTCGCTGTTTGTCGAGTCCTACGGGACCGATAAGCTCCCGTGGATCATGGCGGGGGCCCCCGTGGGGACCCTGCTCCTGGTTTACGGCTATGGACGGCTGCTCTCCCTGACGGGCCCCCGGCTGGCGATCCTGTTGAGCACGGCCATTTCCGCGTTTGCCATTATCGGCTGCCAGAGGGCCATCCTGGCGGGGTGGGCGCCCGCCACTGCGGTGCTCTACATCTTCCGGGAAGGTTACATTGTGCTGCTGGTGGAGCAGGTGTGGTCGTTCCTGAACTCAACCTTGACCAATGCGGAAGGCCGGAAATTGAACGGCCTGGTCTGCGGCATCGCTTCGCTGGGGCCCATCGCCGGCGGCATGGTGGTCAGCGCCCTGGCGAAGAGCTGGGGCAGCGCCAACCTGTTGATGCTGGCCGCTCTCACCCTGGCTCCGGTGGGCATCCTGGCCGTGGCGTCCTTCCACCTGGCAGGCGAACCGGCCCCGGCCCCCGGCGAGGTTCGCGGCCGGCATGGCCATCTCGGGTTGGGCGAGCTGGCGCATATTCCCATGCTGCGCCGGATGGCCATCCTGATCCTGCTCACCCAGGCGGTGTCGACGGCCCTGGAATTGCACATGAACGTGCGCGTCAAGGCGTTCATCCCCGATCCCGACACACGCACGGCCTGGTTCGGGGGCCTTTATGCCATGCTGAACACCGGCGCGGCGGTGTTTCAGTTCATTTTGACGCCCTTGGCCTTGCGGCGGTTGCCGCTGATGGTCATTCATACCGTAATCCCGCTGGTGAACATGGCGGCTGTGGCGGTCTCTTTTGTGATGCCCGGCCTGGTTCCCACGGCGGCGGCCTACACGACGTTCAAGGTTCTCGACTATTCGATTTTCCGCGCCGCCAAGGAGATCCTCTACATTCCGCTGTCCTTCGATGCCCGCTACCGGGCCAAGGAGGTCATTGATGCGTTCGGTTACCGGCTGGGCAAAGGAGTCTCCTCCGCCCTTTTCGCGGCCGCCCGCGGCGTGCAGGTCATCCCCCTGGCGGTCTATCCGTTGGCGGCGTTGGCGGCGCTGGCGGCCTGGTTGCCGATGGCACGAAGCATGGTGCGTAAAGCACACGAGGGGACTCCCCATGGCGCAAGCTGACAGGGATGGCGTTCAATTTCAGAAACTGTTGAAGCAGGCGCGGGATATCGTTTTTCTCACAGGCGCGGGGATGTCCACCGAAAGCGGGATTCCCGATTTCCGCTCTGCCAAGGGCCTTTATGCCACAGGCGTGAGCGAAGAGGTGTTTGATATCGACGTGTTCCTGAAGCGCCCCGACGTGTTCTATCAATTTGCCCGGACATACGGTCCCGCTTTCCGAGCCGCCCGGCCGCATGCCGGCCATCGGGCCATAACGGCCTTGTCGAAGCGGCCGCTGACCCGTGTGGCCGTGATTACGCAGAACATTGACAGCCTTCACCAACAGGCGGGGAATCCCGTTGTTCTTCCTGTTCATGGCACCTTGTCCACCAGCGTGTGCCGGGAATGCGGGGCGACGACCGCTACAGAGGCGCTTTGGGTTGAGGTGGAGGCGGGGAGGGTGCCGCGGCACACCTGCGGGGGCGTGTTCAAGCCGGATATTGTGTTTTACGGCGAGCCGCTGCCCGCGGAGATTTTCAGGGCCGCGCGCAACCGGGTCTTTGCCGCGGACCTGCTGGTGGTCTGTGGAACGTCGCTGACCGTCCATCCGGCGGCGGGCCTTCCCCGCGAGCGGGCGGACGCCTGCAAGGTGGTGGTAATCAATCAGGGGGAGACCTGGCTGGACGGGGCTGCGGACCTGGTTTTCCGTCAGCCCGTGGGCGAGGTGCTGGGGCATGCCCTCGAGGCGTAAAAGAGCATTGAAAAGCGGGCGTGAATCAGTCAATGTGAGGGCATGAGTAACTCCGCGGACCGGCTTTTTATCGTCGATGTGATGCCGCTGCTTTACCGCGGCCATTTTGTCTTTTTGCGCAACCCCCGGATCACGACAACCGGGATAAACACGTCGGCCTTGTTTGGATTCGCCTCCATCCTGCTGCAGATCCTGGACGAACAGAAGCCGACCCACCTGGTGCTGGTGCTCGACTCGGAGACCCCGACATTCCGGCACACGGAATTTGCCGCCTACAAGGCGCATCGTGAAAAGGCCCCGGAAGACCTGGTGGCGGCCATTCCCATGGCCGTGGAGTTGGCGAAGGCGTTGAATATCCCGATTCTACGGGTGGACGGGTTCGAGGCGGACGATGTCATGGGCACGCTGGCGCGCAAGGCCTCCGCGGCCGGCTTCATGACGTATCTGGCCACACCCGACAAGGACGTGGCCCAGCTGGTGGATGCCCGGACGTTCCTGTTCCGGCCTGGCAAGGCCAATGTGCCTCCGGAAATCATGGGCGTGGCGGAAGTGTGCACGCACTGGGGCATTCAGTCTCCGGCCCGCATGGTGGATTATCTGGGCATGGCCGGGGACAGCTCCGATAATATTCCCGGCCTTCCCGGCGTGGGCGAGAAGACCGCGCTGGCCCTGCTCAACGAATACAGCACGCTGGACGCCATCCTGGAACATGCCTCCGAGATCAAGGGCAAGCTGGGCGAGCGCATTGTGGCCAATCGCGAATTGGCCCTGGTCAGCCGGCGGCTGGCCACGATACGCGAAGACGTGCCGCTTTCGGTAACCTTTGACGAGCTGAAGCGTACCGAGCCGGATAAAGAGGCGCTGAAGACGGTTCTGACCAAGTATGAATTGCATCAGGTGGGCCGCCGGTTGCTGGGCAGCGACTTCAAGATGGAGTCGGCGGAATCGTTCAAGCAGTTGACGGATGTTCCCCATGACTATGCGTTGGCCGAAGGGGCGGGGCTTGAGCCGGTTATCGAGGCTTTAAAGAACGCAGCGGAATGGACTTTTGCCGTGCAGACGACTGGTGTTGAAGCCTGGCATGTGCGGCTGGTGGGACTCTCTTTCTGTGTCGGGGCTGGGAAGGCCTGGTATGTTCCCGTTCCTGCTGAGGCGGCAGCGTCAAAAGCTGTCCTGGACCGGTTCCGGCCGATTTTCGAGAAGGAAGGGTCTACCAAGATAGGGCATAACCTGAAGTTTGCCATGACGGTGCTTCGCACGCATGGCATCCGGCTGGCGGGGCCCTTGCGCGATACCATGCTGGCGCATGCCGTGCTGGATGCGGCGGATCGGCATACCCTGGGCCATTTGGGGCAGCAGCTTTTGAAGTACGATCCCATTCCGCTGGCCCGGATCCTGGGCGAAAAGGGGAAAGACCTGGCTGAAGTGGAGCCCTCTGCGGTGCTGGATTATGCCGCCGAGGAGGCCGACCTGACCTTGCAGCTTCACCAGCGGATTCTGCCCGATGTATTGGCGGAGGGCGCGGTCCGCGCCCTGGAAGAATGTGAAGAGCCCCTGGTCGAAGTGCTGGTGGATATGGAGGAGGAGGGGGTTAAGGTTGATCCCGAGGTGCTGCGGGAATACGGGCGCGAGCTCGGCCGCGAGCTGCTGGACCTGGAGACGCGGATCGTGGAGGCGGCCGGCGGCGGATTCAATATCAGCTCGCCCAAGCAGCTGGGCGATGTGCTTTTCGACCGGTTGAAACTCGATCCCGCCGCCACGCGAACGGCCACGGGGCAGTACGCCACGGGGGAGGATGTGCTCCAGAAGCTGGTGGGCCGGCATCCGGTGGTGGAGATGATTCTCGAGCACCGGGCCTGCAGCAAGCTGAAGTCGACCTATGTGGACAAGCTGCCCGAGTGCATTAATCCGAAGACGGGGCGGATCCACACCACGTTCAGCCAGATTCTGACGGAAACGGGCCGCTTGTCCTCGTATGATCCCAACCTTCAGAATATTCCAATCCGAACGGAACGAGGCAAGCGGATCCGGGGCGCCTTTATTCCGCGTGATGCCGATCACGTCCTGATTTCGGCCGATTACTCGCAGGTGGAGCTGCGGGTTGTGGCCGCCCTGAGCGGGGATAAGGGCTTGCGGGAGGCGTTTGAACGCGGGTCCGATATTCACACTGAAACGGCGGCGCGTGTTTACGGGGTGATGGCGGGGTTGGTGACGTCCGAGATGCGCTCGCGTTGCAAGATGGTGAACTTCGGCATCATTTACGGTATTTCCCCGTTTGGGCTGGCGCAGCGGTTGGGGGTCAGCCGGAAACAGGCGGCTGACCTGATTGAGGCCTATTTTGCCTCATATCCGGGCGTGAAGGCCTACATGGACAAGACGATTGCCGAGGCGCGGACCCGTGGCTTCGTGCAGACGGCACTGGGGCGGCGCCGGTTCTTGAGGGACATTGCCTCGCGCAACGCGACCTCCCGCCAGGCGGCGGAACGCAATGCCATCAATACGCCGGTGCAGGGGACGGCGGCGGACCTGATCAAGCTAGCCATGATCCGGACGCACCAGGCCTTGAAGAAGCGCAAGCTGGGCGCCCGTCTGGTGCTGCAGGTGCACGACGAATTGCTGCTGGATGTGCCGCGCGCGGAGGAGGCGGAAGTCAAGGCGCTGTTGAAGGACGCCATGCTTCACGCCTTGAACCTCGGCATTCCGCTGGGAGTGGAAATGATGAGCGGCAACAATTGGCTGGAAGCGCATTGACGAATTACTTGCCCGGTAATAACGCTTTACGTTACTAGTGTGCTCTGGTAGCTTTATTTCATGATTAAGTCGGTCCGGTGCAAGGAGACTGAGCGTATTTTTAAGCGTGAGTTCTCCCGCACTTTGCCGCATGACATTCAGCGGCTTGCCCTGCGGAAGCTCTGGATGCTCGATGCGGCAACGGATTTGAGTGCGTTGCGCGTGCCGCCAGCCAACCGGCTGGAGCCCTTGCAAGGAGATCGCAAAGGCTGGCACAGCATCCGGATCAACCGGCAATGGAGAGTGTGTTTTCGCTGGCAGCATGGCGACGCGCGGGATGTCGAAATCGTGGACTATCATTGGGGATAATGGCATGAAAACGAATAAAATACCGCCGATCCATCCGGGAGAGGTCCTGCTGGAGGAGTTTTTGAAGCCCTTGGAGATCAGCCAATATCGACTCGCAAAGGATATTCATGTGCCCGCTCCTCGGATTAACGAGATTGTGCATGGGCAACGCGCCATCACCGCCGACACTGCCCTCCGGTTGGGCCGCTACTTTGGATTGTCCGCGCAGTTCTGGCTCAATCTCCAGTCCCATTACGACCTTGCCACCGAAGAAGATCGAATCGGTGCGCAGATCATCGCCGAAGTGCACATCCTCGCCGTGGCCTGATACAGAATGTTGTTGAAGGAGTCTTTATGCAAGTCAGTCAGATCAGTATTTTCATCGAAAACAGGAGCGGCCGCCTGGCCGCGGTCACTTCGTTGCTTGGGCAGGCCGGCATCAACATCCGCGCGCTGTCCCTGGCCGATACCAGCGATTTCGGTATTCTGCGGCTGATCGTGGACAAACCGGATGCCGCGTGCCGGCTCTTGAAGGAGCAGAACTTCACCTACTCCCTGACCGATGTGGTGGCCGTGGAAGTGCCTGATCGGCCCGGGGGGCTGGCCGGGGTTCTCACCCTGCTGCACGGGGGAGGCATCAACGTGGAATACATGTACGGGTTTGTTGAAAAATCGTCGGCCCAGGCCGTCCTTGTTTTCCGGTTTGACGATGTGCCGAGCGCCGTGCGCTGCCTGTCCGCGGGCGGCGTGAAGGTCCTGAAGAGCACGGAGGTCCTTGCCCTGTGAATACGCCGACCGTTCCCGCCAACCGTATCTGGAACCCCGCCCGCGAATGCCTCGACCGCTCCCGCCTGGCCGATCTTCAGGTGGAGCAGCTTCGCGAGCAACTGCGCCGAGTCTGGGTGCATGTGCCCTATTACGCCGAAAAGATGAAAGAGGCCGGACTGACGCCGGACTCGATCCGCACCCTGGATGATGTGCGCCTGCTGCCGTTTACCCTGAAGGATGATCTTCGCAAGGGCTATCCCTTCAAGACCTTTGCCGTACCCCTGAAGCAGATCGTCCGCATCCATGCCTCGACCGGAACGACCGGCAAGCCGACCGTGGTGGGGTATACCCGGCGCGATATGGAGACGTGGACGGAGGTGGTTGCCCGCTTCCTGGCGGCCGGCGGCCTGACGGACGATGACATTGTCCAGATCGCCTTCGGGTACGGCCTGTTCACGGGCGGGTTCGGCCTTCATTATGGCGTTGAGAAAGTGGGCGCCGCGGTGATTCCCGCCTCGTCCGGCAATACCGATCGGCACCTCATGCTGCTCCAGGATTTCGGCTCCACGGCGCTGGTCTGCACGCCCACCTATGCCGTGCATCTGGGCGAGGCCCTGCAGAAAGCGGGCTTGAAACCCGACGCGTTGAAGCTCCGGCTCGGGTTTTTCGGCGGCGAATTCTGGACCAACGAAATCCGTCAAAAAATCCAGTCCCTGCTGGGCCTGTTCGCCACCGATAACTATGGCCTCTCTGAAATTATCGGCCCCGGAGTCAGCGGCGAATGCGTCTACCAGAAGGGCATGCACGTGCAGGAAGATCATTTCCTGTTCGAGATCGTGGACC
>CAXNFL010000104.1:0-7084 GCA_964201555.1 Kiritimatiellia bacterium | reverse complement strand
TTGCCGGCCCCCTGGCCCCCGGCGCGACGCAGACCTTGACCGCGACTGTCACGAACCTGCACGAGAGCGTGACCAACCTGGCCACCGTCACGGCCAATCCGACGGATGAAGCCGGGGTGGATCTGCCGAATGTGCCCGACGTGACGGCCGACGACGACGCGGTCGTCACCATCCTGCCGCGCGCGTCGCTCGGCGACCGGCTCTGGATTGACGCCTACCGCAACGGCGTCCAGGACCCGGGCGAGCCGGGCCTCATGGGCGTCACCGTCACGCTTCTCGACGCCGCCGGCGCCACGGTGGCCTCCACGGTCACGGCTTCCGACGGCAGCTACCGGTTTGCCGAGCTGATCCCGGGCGACTACCGGGTGCGGTTCGCGCTTCCGTCCTCCGCGTGGCATTTCACCCTGGCCGACCAGGGGGGCGACGACGCGAGCGACAGCGACGCGGATCCCGTCACCGGCCTCACCCGGCTGATCACGCTCGCGAGCGGGCAGGATGACCTGACCTGGGATGCCGGCGTGTATGGCGGTCTTCCCCCGGGCTACTGCGAGTCGATGATCCTCGGGCAGGATTTCAACGCCATCGTGTTTGGCCATTTCACGGCGACTGGCGGCGACACGGAAGGTCGTCTGGCCGTGGGAGGAACCGCCCGGTTTAACGCGGGCTACAGCGTCGGCACGGCCACCGTGGGCGAAGCGATTCCGCTTTCCACCGGCGGCGACGATATGCTGATCGTGGGCGGCGACCTGTATGACGGCTCATGGGGCGTGAACGGGAATATCGTCTATGGCGGCACCCGGTACGGGCCGGCCAAGTATACCGGAGCCAACGCGATCCGGCATGTGCAGCCCGTCACGCTGAATGCGGGCGGCAATGTGCCGGACGACGGCAGCGGCGCCTCGTTCGCGCAGATCCTCGGGCAGCTGCGGCTGGCCAGCGCCATGATCGGCGCCATGGACGATCGCGGCGTGGTGGTGAAGGACCTGGACAAGACGGACAACATCATCACCTTCGGCGGCGAAGATGCCCGGCTCAACGTGTTCAATGTGGATGCCGCGGAGTGGAGCGGGAGCCAGATGGATATCGCCATCGACGGGCCCGTGGGGGCGACGGTCGTAATTAATATCCACGGCGCCTCCGTGAGCCTCCTGAATAGCGCCATGCGCCTGACGGGCGTGGCGAAAGAGCGCATCCTCTTCAACTACGTGGATGCCCTCGAGATCGAAACCTCCGGCGTCATCCACGAAGGCTCGGTGCTGGCCCCCTACGCGAATGGATTCTTCAGCGGCGGCTCCGTGCAGGGCGCCGGCTTCTTTGGCGGCTCCGTGACGACCGAAATCGGGTTCGAGTTCCATCACTTCCCCTTCCGCGGCCTGGTTTGCGAAGACGCCCCGGCGGTTCCGCACCTCGCCCTGACCGTGACCGCGGGCTCGGCCGCGGACGGCCTCGTGCTGGAAGCGACCAACGGCGCCTCGGTGATGGTGACGTATCAGGTGGCAAACGAGGGCGACACGTGGCTGGACGACGTGACCGTGGTGGACGAGGCGGCTGGCACGATCGGAAGCGTGGGCCATCGCCTGGCGCCCGGCGCCGTGGCCGCGTTCACCCTGGCCTTGAACAATGTGACGAACGATACGGTTGTCCGCGCGACGGCGACCGCCCGCCCGGTGCACGATGACGGGAGCGACTGGGCCGGGTTCCTGCCGCTCGCCGATTCGGATTCGGCGGCCATTCACATTGCGGCTGCCCCGGGCGGCGGAGAGGCGGGGGATGACGGCTGGATGCGCCCCGATCTGGGGCTCACCTCGGTCGAGTTCATCCACAAGCCCACGTTGACCGGCGAGGTGTTCTCCGTCCGCGTGACGGTTGAAAACCACGGCGACCTTGAAACAGATGGCGGGCAGCTGACCGTCTATCTGTCGGAGCCGACCGTTGTTGCGGCCGGAAAGCCGGGAGCCGCATCGCAGGCGGTGGGCATGCTTCAGCCGGGTGAGTCCAAGGTTCTCGAGTTCATGGGCCTCAAGGCGGTAAACCTGGCGGGCACCCACCACTTGAGGGCTTTCGTGGACAGCCTCGGCGAGGTCGCGGAGTATAGCAACGGCGACAATCAGCACGCGATCACGTACGAGCTGAATCCGATCTACATGCGGATCGCGATGACGCCGGCCGGAATCCAGCTGAGTTGGAACAGCTTCTGGGGGCAGACGTATTCGCTTTACCGGAGCACCAAGCTGAGCGGACGGTTCGACCTGTATCAGGCGCACATCGAGGCCACGCCGCCGACCAATATGTTCATCGAGGCGCATCCGGTCGGGATGTCATTCTACCGCCTCACGGTCGAGCAGCCGTAGGGGTTGACCCGTGAAAAAGGGGGGGGCTTCTGAGCCCCCTCTTTTTTTTATCCGATTTTGAACGCCGCAATCGAGCCCGTGGTCATGCCGGGCAGGCTGACGGTTTCCCCCGAGATGCGGCCGCCCTGGAAGGTCCCGGCGATGGGCAGGGGCTGGATGCGGGCGCCCGCGGGAAGGTCCAGCTCTTTCAGGTTCAGCGTGGCGGTCAGATCCCCTTCGGCATTGCCGATGCGGGTCACCACCAGAAGCGCGCCGTGGGCATCCGACTCCCACAGGCAGGGGAACAGGCTGGTGTTTTCGGCCGCCACGGCGCGCGTCGGCGCGTAGCAGGGGTTATGCAGCCGGCTGATGGTGCCCGGCAGGGAGCGAAGCGCATCCCACAGCGGCTTCATGTAGGCGGAGCAGGCCCCGAAATCCTTGCCCGGCTCGAGCGCCGGCTGGCTGGCCATTCCCAGCGCCGCGCACAGCGCCATGGCCGTGGGGCTGGCGAAGGCTTTGCGGTCGGGCAGGTTGCCGCTGATCAGGTGCGCGCCGGCAAAGTCGATGCCGGCGAAATAGGCGGTCATCTCCGGGTTGACCAGCAGCTCATCGTGCCGCACCGACGTCTCGCCGCTCAGGGCGGCGTCGAAGAACGCCAGGCTCAGCATGTTGGCGTTGTTGGTGTGGCCCACCAGGGCGCCGCCGTTTCCGACGCGCATCCGCAGGGAGCGGGTGAAGTGGAAATAGCTATAGAGCGAGAGGTGGAGCGGCGAGGCCTTCACATAGCCCATGAAAAAGGGCGTGTTCCAGTCGGCATACAGCCCGTCCCAGTCCTTGCGGCAGTAGTCCTCGAAGAACGGCGTGTACTGGCACCACTGCTCCGTGCCGCGGATGTAGGGCAGCACCTTCATGCCGCGCGCGTGGCAGCGGTCGATAAAGGCTTTCATCCACGCCGGGTTGTCGGCGATATAATCGGCCGGCGGCTCGTTGTTGGTGCCCGGATTGCGCATCCAGAACTGGTGCAGAATGACCGTGTCGGCCCCGGCCTGCGCCGCCTCATCGGCCCGCTCCACGCCCGGGTTGCCTTCGAAGAGCTGGGGCTCCTGCTCGGCGATCTGCTTGATGGGCATCACGACCCACGGCCAGTCCGCGCCGGCCTTGGCATAGGGATATTTGATGTGGCACATGCGGCAGCCCAGCAGGTTGTTCCGCATGACGGGGTCGGCGCCCGCGCCGCGGCGGGTGCGCGCGCGCCCGATCATGAAGCCCCAGCGGTTGCGGTAGCGGCGCGGGCCCGTCAGCTTCAGCGAGCCGCCGCTCCAGAAGTGCCAGGCCATTTCCCAGGAGCCGTTTCCGGCCCAGACCCGGGTGCGCGTGTTGGCGGGATTGCCGTCGTCAAAGGCGGTGCCGTCCTCCAGCAGGAACTCGATGTGATTCGAGGCGAACCGCGTGGCGCTCCAGCCCAGGTCGAGGGCGACCACGGGAAAGAGCTCGGGCGCATCGGCCGCCTCGGTGAAGGGCAGGCGCATCGCGGCTTTGGTGTAGGGGTGGACGGAGGAGTAGTCTCTCTTATAGACCATCTGGCGGGAGAAGCGATTCCACCAGCCGGTTTTGATTTCCCCCGGCGACAGGGCGATCGAGAGCGCGCAGTCGCGCAGGACCGCCTCGCGGCCGGCCGGCAGCTCGATGGCGAACGTGTTGAAGACGGTGCCGGTTTCGTGGATTTCCCATTCCTGGGTGACCCGCAAGCCGCAGCCGGGAAGATCAGCCTGGGCGGCGATGCGCACATAGTCGGGCGCGGGGCGGGTGAGGCTGAGGGTGGCGGTCGCGGAAGCGAGCTCGAAGCGGCCGGCCTCGGTGGTGACGCTGAAAGCCGCGACGGGCCGGCGGGCGGGCGTCAGCGTGTGCTCGCCGCCGTCGTCCTTGATCAGCAGGCTGCCCAGCTGCCCGCCGCAGGCGCTTTCCACCAGGATGGCAAAGGATCCGGTCTCCACCGTGATGCCGGTCCGATCTTCCGTCACATTCAACATAAAAAACTCCAGTTGATTTTTCGCCGCAATGCGGACATGATGTAATCATATCGTTGCGAATGATGCCAGTGAAAAAAGATAAAAGGCCGGGAGGCGTTATGGTTTTGAAGCGCGCGGGGTGGGTGGCCGTTCTGTTTTTCAGCGGACTTTCGATCGGCCTGGCGGAGATTACCATCCGGGCGAGGGTGACGGCCGTGGAGCCCGCCGAATCCTACGTCCGCATTTTCTGGACCTGGGGCGGGCAGGGGCTGGGCGGCGACCCGGTTAATGGCGAATGGACGGCCGTGAAGCCCGGCAAGCCGACTGCCGCCGCGCATCCCCAGCTGGGCGCGCAGGATCCCAACGAGGCCGACCCCCTGCTGGATGTGCTGAAAAAGCCCGAAGGGCTTTCGGATGTGATGGTGGAGGAGGGAAGCACCTATGACTATCACTGGCTGAGGAAAGGGGTCTGGTCGCCCGAAATTCCCCTTTCCGCTTTCCAGACGCGCGCGCTGCGCTTCCTCACCGTCTATGCGGAAGGCTGCAAGCCGGGGAAAGCCAAGGCGCGGGTGAACTTGAAATCGGCCGTTTTCGAGTTCGAGATTTTCGACAATAAAATATCGCTGAAGACCTTTTCGGAAGCCAGCCCGACCGGCGCGGTGGGAACCATTATTGTACCGATGAAGCTGCTCGAAAACGGCAAGGCCAGCCCCGCCTTCCTGGCGCAGGCGCAGGGTCTTTCCACCCTAATCGCCTCACGGCTCGCTTTCATGAAATCCCTGCCCTGGGCGGGAGATGCGCTGCCGAAGCTCTACGAGATCGAAACCGACTGCGGCGGGTACGGCACGGCCCATGGGTACGGCGTGCGCACCAGCAGCCAGGCGGTCCTGTTCGATGAGTTCCAGATCCTGCGCCAGATGGGCGTCAACGGCCTGCGCAACAATCCCTCCTTCTTCCCCGAGATGATCAAGGCCCGCCGCCCCGAGGTCATGGGGTTGAGCCGGGTTCATGAGGGGCACGTTGGCGGCTATCCGTTCGAACGGGCGCCTGCCGACCATATCACCGGCAAATTGAGGCCCTTGCCCTGGGAGCCGGGCTGGGGCTGCCCGTATCATCCCGTCTGGTCCAACCGCGCCGCCGAGGCCGAAGCCGCCCTTGAAAGCGAGCTGAAGGTCAACCGCGAGATGCCTTACACGACGGTATGGTGCCTGACCGTGGATGAAATCGGAAGCGCCTTCGATGCCACGGCGGAGCGTAAGGAGCATCAGGGGGTCTGTCCCTACTGCACCGAGGCGTTCAGGACATTCCTGAAGGGCAAGGGGCTGGGACCGAAGGATTTCGATGCCGCGGACTGGACACCCGTCCGCTCCACCTATGGGTATTTTTCGAAGCCGTATGAGCAGCGGATGCGCGAGGAGGCGGAGGCGGCCGCCAAGGCGGCGCCGAAGCTTGGCGATACCTCTATGGACTGGAAGCGGACCTCGAAGCCGGACGCCGCCGAGATGGTGGAAATGGCGCCTGGGTCGCCTGCCGCCAAGACGGCAGAGAAGGCTGCCACCGTGGACGAGACCGTGGTGGACCTGAGCGATGAGCAGGTGGAGAAGGGCGGCGCCAAGGGGCTGGAAAAGGCCTTGGCGGCTGAAGCGGCCAAGCAGGGAATTCCGCCCTCGCCCACGCCCGCGCTCTCGGCGCGCGGCTGGCACAAGCTTTCCTACTGGTCCCGCCAGTTCAACTGCATCGGCTCGGCCCAGCTCTTTTCCCCCATGCGCGCGGCGTTCCTGGCCGCCAATGAGCGCAAGCGCAAGGCGCTGGAGCAGGGCCGGTTCGATTCGCCCGAGGCGAAGCAGCCTTGGATTTATATGTACGCGCTGCGGGGGAACTCGTTCCTGCTGGGCGGGCACAGCCTGGATTTCTTCGACTTCTACCGCTACTCGGACAACGGGTTCATGTATGAAACGTCGAACCGCGATCCGCGCGTGTGGCAGTGGGACAGCTATCTGTGCGATGTCGGCCGTATCCTCCACGAGAAGATGGGGCTGGCCTTCGGCATTTATGTGAAGCCCCATCGCGGCGCCGGCATGCAGCGCGCCCTCTCGGCCGTGGCCCGCGGGGTCCGGTGCCTGTACTGGTACACCTACGGACCGGACTGGGCGAAGGGCGACACCTTCGGCGGCAACACCAACGTCATGGCGGATGTGAGCCGGTGCGCGCGCCTGATCGGCGAGGCGGAGCCGGTCACCTGGGAAGGGGTCTGGATGAAGCCCGCGGAGATCGCCGTGGTGCGGCCGAGGACCGCCGAGTTCTTCGGCAACAATGCCCAGTGGGAGGACGGCAAGTGGGTGTATGCGGCGCTGACGCATGCGCACCTGAGCATGGATCCGCTTGATGAGGAGTTCCTGCTGTCCGAGGATCTCAGCCGCTACAAGGCGATCTACATCACCGGCTCGCATATGCGCCGGGATGTGGTTCCCAGCGTGGTGCGCTATGTGAACAACGGCGGCACGCTGTTCACCTCCTGCGGCGGCCTGATCCGCGACGAGGCCGGGCAGATCATCGAGGAGCTGCTGCCGGTGTTCGGCCTGAAGGGGCGCGCCGATCCCGTGGTCTGGGGCAACGTTCCGCGGTATGGCGCCACGGCCCTGGGCAAGATTTCGCCGCTGACGAACGCGCCGGCCGATGCCGTTGTGCACCCGGGCGCCGCCGCCGGGGCGGGGACCGGCTTTTCCCTGCAGGTGGGCTACGAAA
>CAXNFL010000103.1:0-7109 GCA_964201555.1 Kiritimatiellia bacterium | reverse complement strand
GGCGACTGGTTCATCATCACCCCGCCGCCCTCGCCCGCCCAGGTGGCCCGCCAGTTGCCGGAGTCGTAATAGGCTTGTGTGCGGTATTCGGGCGAGATCAGGGTGGTGCGCCAGACCTTGCCGAGGGCGCCCGACTTCACCAGCTCGATGGCCTTGGCGAAGGGCGGCTCCAGGCGGCGCTGGAACATGACGGACAGGGCGACTCCCTTGCGCTTCGCCGCCTTGACCATCTGGTCGGCCGTGCTGACCCGCTCGGACAGCGGCTTCTCGCTCAGGACATGGAGCTTGGCGTTCATACAGTCGATCGCGATGGCGGGCCGCTGCGGGTGCGGCGTGGCGATCAGGACGGCGTCGCACAGCTTAGCCTTGATCAGCTCCTGGTGGCTGGTGAAGAAAGGCACAGTGTATTTGGCGCCGCCCTTTTCCGCGGTTTCGGGGTCGATGTCGCACACGGCGACCAGCTTGACTTCCGGCACCTTCGCCATGCTGGTGCAGTGCCCCGAGCCCATGCCCCCGATGCCGATCACGCCCAGTCGGACCTGCTCGCCCTTGACTCGCTTCTTCGCGTCCATCGTCCAGACTCCTTTAAGCCAATAAATAGTTCCATGGCCTTTTGGGATCGCCGCGTTAAGACTGCTTCCACTCCCACACGTCCTCGCGGTCCCGCACGGGCAGGTCCACCGGCTTCTTTTCGTGGGCCGATTGATACATCGCGAGCACGATCTCCAGCGTCGGACGAACCGAGGCCACCGGAATGACGACGTCCCGCTTTTCGCGGATGGCGTCGATCATGTCCTGGACCAGGAAGGCGTGGTCCAGGTAACCGAAATCGGCGGCGCCCGTGGCACCGGTGGATTGCGACGCATTGCCGATGGCGCGGATCTCGGCGTCTTCGGGCTTTTCCTCCCGGAACTTCCAGACGCTCATCTTCTCGCCGGTCATGATGGCCGTGCCGTCCGTCCCGTGGATCTCGATGCGGATGTCCGTTCCCGGCCACATGGCCGTGGAGGCCTCCACCATGCCGCGCGCGCCGCTCTTGAAGTCGATGAACGCGTACAGGGTGTCCTCCAGATGCACGTCCGGATGCGCCAGGTTGGTCATGCGCGCGTCGACCCGGGCCGCCGGGCCGGCGATGTACTGGATCAGGTCGATGTAGTGGAAGGCATGCTGCACGGTCACGCCGGCGCCCGATTTCCGGGACATGCGCCAGGCGTCCGACTTGTAATAGTCGGTCGAGCGGAACCACTTCATCACCGCATCCGCCTGAAGGAGCTTGCCGAAGCGGCCGTCCGCAATGGCTTTGCGGATGGCCTGGATGGCCTTCCGCACGCGGCACTGCACCGTGCAGCCGAACTTGACTCCGGCCTTGGCGCAGGCCTCGATCATGGCGTCCGTCTGCTCGAGCGACATGGCCGGTGGCTTTTCCGTCAGCACATGCTTGCCGGCCTTGGCGCAGGCCAGGACGGCGTCGTAGTGCAAATGGTTGGGCAGGCACACGTTGACGACGTCGATCGCCGGGTCCTTCAGCATCTCGGCCAGGTCGTAGTGTGCCTTGACGTCATATTCCGCCGCGAGCTTGTCGGCCCGCTCGCGGCTCATGTCGCAGATGGCGATCAGCTTGCCGCCCCGGCTGGCTTTCACGCTCTTGCAGTGGAAGGGGGAGACGAGGCCCGCCCCCAGGATGCCGAATCCCAATTCTTTCATCTAACCCTCCGGTGTCAGGATGCCCTTGAGCGCCTTGAGATTCTCGATATCGTTGAAGACCCGCTCCCAGTCGGAGAGGGGGGCCTTGTGCGTCACGACCTTCTCCGCCGGGACCGCGCCGCTGGCGATCAGGGCGATGGTGCGGTCCCAGGCCTTGTACATTGTCGACATGTTGAACTGCAGGTTGACCACCTTCTTCTGGAAGGCATCCCACGGAATCTCGACCGGCCGGTTGCCGGTGAGGCCGATGGCGCAGATTGTCCCCATTTTACGCACAAGGTCGATGGTGCCGGCGATCGCGCGCGGCGCGCCGCTGCACTCGGCCACCACGTCGGCGCCGATGCCGTTCGTCATGTCCATGACGATGTCGGCGGGCTTCTGGGTCACGACGTTGATCAGATGCTTGAATCCCAGCTCGCGCGCGGTCTTCATGCGGAGCGCCTCGTCGCCGGGCGTGCCGAGGATGACCACCTCGCGCGCGCCGTAGGCCCGCGCGACGAGGGCCGTGAGCAGGCCGATGGGGCCGGGGCCGATGACGACGACGAAGTCGCCGGGCGTCATGGCGCCGCGCGTGATCAGGTCGGTGACGCAATTGCACGCGGGCTCGACCATGGCGGCCTGGTCCCAGGTCATCGAGTCGGGAATCTTGTGCAGGAGCGCCTCGGGGTAGCAGATGAACTGCGTCATGCCGCCGTGGATGCCCCAGCCGGGGGAGCGTTTCTCGGGGCAGATCTGGACATTTCCCGTGCGGCAGAGGGGGCAGACGCCGCAGGCTTTCGTGTGGGGCTCGGCCACCACGCGGTCGCCGAGCTTGGAGGCCTTGCAACCGGCGCCCAGCTCGATCACGGTGCCGGTGAACTCATGGCCGAGGATGACCGGCGGCCAGTAGGGGAACTGGTCGTGGCGGATATGGATGTCGGAGCCGCAGATGCCGCAGCCCTCGATCTTGATCTTCACTTCCCCGGCGGCGGGGGTCGGCTCGGGCATGTCGCGGACTTCGATGTTGCCGACGCCCTTCTGGGTCTTGACCAGTGCTCTCATGATTTCATTCTCCCGAATGGCGCCGGAGGAAGGCCGCCAGTGTTTCCGCTGCGTCGGCCAACTCCCGCACCGCCAGTTGTTCGTCCTTGGAATGGGCCACCTTGAGCGAGCCCGGGCCGTAGACGACCGTGGGGATGCCCAGCTGATTGGAGTAGAGCCAGGCATCGCAGGACGCCGTCATGGCATCCACCTTGTTCGGCCGGCCGAAGGCGGCCGTCGCGGCCAGCAGGCCCTGCGGCAGGCTGTGGTCCGGGTCCAGCACGCTGCTGTCGTGGCGATACATGAAGGTCAGGTCGAAGCGTCCCGTCAACCCGTCCACGGCATCCAGGGTGGCGCGCATGCCGGCCATGACCTGCTCCTTGGTCGTATTGGGCAGCAGGCCCAGCACGCCCTCCATGACGGCCAGGCTCGGGGCTGAAGCCGGCCAGTTGCCGGCCTCCAGGCGGCCGAAGGTGATCGGCATGGGGTTGGGGTAGGGATCGAAGAGCGGGAAGCCGCGCGAGGCGGCCAGCAGGTCGTCGTGATACTTCTCCAGCACCGCGATGGCGTCGCGCGCCATGAGCAGGGCGCTCCGGGTCTGCCCCGCCTGGCCGCTGTGGCCCGCCTTGCCGTGGAACTCGATCCGGAACCAGACGGCGCCGCGGATGGAGGTCAGCACGCGCCCTTCGCTGGGCTCGAGCACGATGCAGGCATCGGCCTTCTCGCCGCGGCGCGCCATGGCCAGCGTGCCGTTGCCGCCGTTTTCCTCCTCCACCACGATATGGGCGATGACATCGCCCTTCAGCTGGACGCCGCCTTCCTGGAGCGCCCGGAGCAGCAGGTAGACGGTCACGACCTGGCCCTTGGCGTCGCAGGCGCCGCGGGCGTGCAGGATGCCGTTCTCCAGCCGCGCCTTCCAGGGCTCGGGCTGGTCCTGGGACGGCGGCACCACGTCCGTGTGCGCGTTGAACACCAGCGACTTGCCGCCGCCCGTGCCCGGCCGCACGACCCGCAGGTTGAAGCGGCCGTTGTAGGGGATGCCCTTGATGGGATCGCTGTAATCGGGATCGTCGCGCAGGCTGTCGGCCAGCGGCACCCGCTCCACCCGGGCGCCCGTCCGGGCGAAGGCCTTTTCCAGGAACAGGAGCGCCTCGTGCTCCTTTCCGGAGGTGGAGGGGAAGGCGACCAGCTCTGCCAGCAGCTGGACCGCCTCGGGCAGGAGCGACTCGATGACCGGCCTCAGATCCTTCATTTCGCTTCGAGCTCCAGGAGTGCTTTTTCGAAGAGGGCCAGGCTTTCGTCGGCCTCGGCCTTTGTGATGACCAGGGGCGGGGCCACGCGGATGACGTTTCCGCTGACGCCGACGGAGCCGATCAGCACGCCCTTGTTGGCGCTGGCTTCGATGAGCGGCTTGATCAGCTCGGGGTAGGGCTCGCGGGTGGACTTGTCCTTCACGAACTCCAGCCCCATCACCAGGCCCATGCCGCGCACGTCGCCGATGAACCGGCTTTTGGCCGCGAGGGACTCGAGCTTCCCCTTCATGTAAGCGCCCAGGGTGGCGGAGTTGCCGACCAGGTCCTCGCGCTCGTAGATTTCCAGGATGGCGGTCACGGCCGCGCTGGACACGGGGTTGCCGCCGAGCGTGCTGGACAGCTCGCCCTTCTTGAGGGCGGAGAAGACGTCGGAGGTGCCCGCCACGGCGGAGACCGGCACGCCGCAGCCGATGGCCTTGCCGATGCTGACGAGGTCGGGCTTCAGGCCCTCATGCTCCATCGCCCACATGCGGCCGGTGCGGCCGTAGGAGGCCTGCACCTCGTCGAGCGTGAAGAGCAGCCCGTTGCCGCGCGCCCACTCCTCGAGCCGCTTCAGCCAGCCCGGGGGCGGGAAGATGAAGCCGGCGGCGCCCTGGTAGGGCTCCACGATCAGGCCGCCGAGGCTGCCGGTGGAGTTGGCCGCAATCTCGGCCTCCAGGTACTTGAAATACTTCGTGAACCGGGGGCCGTCCCCGCACCAGCCGAAGTCGTCGCGATACGGATTGGGGAACAGGGCGCGGATGGTGCCGGGGACTCCGGGCCCGTAGCCGCGCTTGGGGCCCGCCATGCCGCCGGCCGAGGCGGCGCCGAAGGTGCGGCCGTGGAAGCCGCCGGCGAAGGCCAGGATCTCGTATTTGCCGGACTTGCGCTTCATCAGGCGCAGGCAGGCCTCGGTGGCCTCGGCGCCGGTGCTCAGGAAAAAGCACTTGTCGAGATGCGCCGGCAGCGCCTTGACCAGCTTTTCGGCCGCTGCGATGCGGTAGGTGTTGGCGCACTCGTAGTTGTTGAGCAGGTCGCCCGTGGCCTTGCGCGCCGCCTCCACCAGGTGGGGGTGGCAGTGGCCGACGTTGGTCACCAGCACGCCGGAGGTCCAGTCGATGAAGGTGTTGCCGTCGACGTCCTTGACCGTGACGCCCTTGGCCGATTCCCAGACGACGGGGGCCTGGAAGCCGGTGACGTCGGCTTCGTACTGGCGCCACTTCTCGAGCAGGGCCTTGCCCTTGGGGCCGGGAAGCGTGCCGTTGATATGCGTGATACCCATGATGCGAGTCTCCTGAAAATTCCGCGGAGGCGGGCTGTTATTTCTTAAGAACGTCCTTGTTGACGATGTTGCGGGCCGGCTTGCCCTTGGCGAAGGCGAGGATGTCGTCCAGGATGCTCTTGCGGATCTGGTCGCCCGATTCCGCCGAGGCCCAGCCGGTGTGGGGGGTGAGGATGACGTTGTCCAGCCCGAAGAGGGGGAGGCTCTGGGGGGGCGGCTCGACATCGAACACATCGATGGCCGCGCCGGCGATCCGCTTTTCCTTGCAGGCCTGGGCCAGCGCGTCGGTGTCCACCATGCCGCCGCGGGAGGTGTTGATCACGTAGGCGGTCGGCTTCATGAGCGCCAGCGAGGCGGCGTTGATGATGTGCTTCGTCTCCGGGCCGAGGGGCGTGTGAATGGTGATGTAGTCCGCCTCGCGGAAGAGCTCGTCCTTTTCGACGAACGGCACGCTCAGCGCCTTCTTGCGGATGTCGGACAGGTAGGGGTCGTTGGCGAGGATGCGGAAACCGAAGCTCTTGAGGCGCTCGATGACCGTGCTGCCGATGCGGCCCGCGCCGATGACGCCGAGGGTTTTGCCCTTCAGCCGGTAGATGGGGAACAGCTTGGAAAAGTCCCACTGGCCCGTCTGGCTGGATTGATCCAGCGTGGCGCGGCTGGCCACGACCTTGCGGCCGCAGGCGAGGATCAGGGCGATGGCGTGCTCGGCCACGTCGTCCACGCAGTAGTCGGGCTGGTAGGCGAAGGCGATGCCCCGCCGGGTGCAGGCGGCCACGTCCACGTTGTCGTAGCCGATGCCGTGGCGGATGAGCAGCTTGCATTTCGGCAGGCGCGCCAGGAGGGAGTCGGTCATCTTGACCATGTTGACCACGACGACGTCGGCGTCGGCGATGGCGGCGGCCACCTCTTCCTCGGGCTTGAACTTGAGCTGGAACATCGAGAAGTCGATGCCGGCCTTTTTCAGCTCCGCGGCTTCCCAGTCCAGGTTGTCTTCAATGTAATCCGTGACAGCAGCTTTCATCCTCTGACCTCCACCCAGCGCTTGCGCTCCGCCGATTTGTAAACCGCTTCCACGACTTGCAGGGCGGCGACGCCATCCTCGCCGGTGATGAATGGCGCCTGGTTGTTTAAAATGCTTTCCGCGAAGCCGCGGACATACTGGAGACCCATCGTGCCGGAGTAGCCCTTGACGGGGTCGAGCTCGAACTCCTGGTTCCGGCGGGGGGCGCCGGCGAAGGAGGGATCGTCGGAGCAGAGGACGAGCACGTCCTTCTGCCCCTCGTAGGCGGGCGCCCAGGAGAGGACGCCGCGCGTGCCGCGGATGCCGATGTAGAGGTCGCGCCCGTAGGGGAAGGCGTCGGGCACGGTGTAGCTGATGTCGAGCGCCATCACGGCGCCCTTGCCGAACTGGAGGTGGGCGAAGGAGTTGTCCTCCACGTCGAAGCGCGTGTTGACCTTGACGTTGCGGCCGCTGACGGACTCGACCTCGTCGGACAGGATGTAGCGGAACAGGTCGATCCAGTGCACCCCGAGATTGTACATGGGGCCGCCGCCGCAGCGGCTCTTCTCCAGGATCCACGGGGAGTGGCCGTCGAGGTAGCGCTGGAGGCGGCCGGCCGCGAGGCGGCCCTCGCCGCCCACGACCTGGCCGATGACGCCGGAGTCCACCAGCCGCTTGATCTCCTGGGCCACCGGGTGATAGCGCCAGCAGTAGCCGGTGGTCAGCTTGACCTTGTGTTTCCGGGCCGCGGCGAGAATGGCGGCGGCGCCGACGGCGCTGGCGGCCATGGGCTTTTCCACCATCAGGTGGA
>CAXNFL010000102.1:0-7265 GCA_964201555.1 Kiritimatiellia bacterium | reverse complement strand
GACGCCGTGCTCGGGGTGCTCTTCGTCTCGGCGTCGAGTATGAGCGTGCTGTTGGTCTCGGGCAGCGGGCATGGGCTGCAGGAGATCAAGTCGCTGCTTTATGGCGACCTGATCCTGACCACGCCGGGCGACTTCCGCGTGGTGTGTGGAGTATTGATCCCCGCGCTGATCTATCTGCTGGTGTTCATTCGCCCTACGTTGTATTCCTTCCTGGATCGTGAAGCGTCCACCGTATTGGGCGTACGACCGGCCGGGTGGGAGCTGGCATTTTTTTTGGTGCTGGGGCTGGTTGTTGCTGCCGCCTCGAAAGTGGCCGGCACGATTTTGGTGTTTTGCTGCCTGATCGCGCCTGCAACCTTTGCTTTGATTCTAGTCAACCGCCTGATGCCTGTCATGATGGTGGCCGTGGTCACGGCCGTTGCGGCTACGCTGGCAGGGCTTGTCCTCTCATTCGAGGCTGATTTGCCGACCAATCAAACAATTTGCGTCACCATGTGCGCCATCCTAGCGTTGGCCATCCCGGTTGGCGTAATCCGTTATGCGCTAAGCCGTTTCCGGCAGAAGCCGAATGGGTGACTGTCTCGCTCGATCCGAACGTAACCGGTCGGAGAGGGGTTGCGGCAGTCAGTTCTCTTTGGCGATGCGGTTGCGACTTGCCTGGGGGCGGAGCCCGGCTGCTGCGGTGACCCTAATCCGGTTCATGACGTGGAAACCAGTGTGTGGTGCGGTTGGCGATGTTCACCAGGGTGAGCATGACCGGCACTTCAACCAGCACGCCCACGATGGTGGCGAGCACTACCGGGGAGGCCGTGCCGAAGAGCGAAATGGCAACGGCGACCGAGAGCTCGAAGAAGTTGGAGGCTCCGATCATTCCGGCAGGGGCCGCGATCTCGTGCGCCAGGCGCAGCTTTTTCGAAGCGAAATAGGCGATGAAGAAGATCAGGTACGTCTGGAGGATCAGGGGAACGGCGATCAGCAGGATGTGGAGCGGGTTGTTGAGAATGATCTCGCCCTGAAAGGAGAAGATGAGCACGAGGGTCAGCAGCAGCCCGCCGATGGTCACATTGTTGAACTTCGGAATGAAGGTCGTGTTGAAGTAATCCAGCCCTTTTGTCCTGATCACGTGCATGCGGGTTAAAACGCCGCCCACCAGCGGGATGACCACGAAAAGCGCCACCGACAGGAAGAGGGTGTTCCAGGGAATCGAAATGCCGCCCACTCCCAGCAACAGGGCGACGATCGGGACGAACGCGGGCAGGATGATCAAATCGTTGGTCGCCACCTGCACCACGGTGTAGGCGGGCTGTCCCCTCGTCAGGTAGCTCCAGACGAACACCATCGCCGTGCAAGGCGCCGCGCCTAACAGAATGGCGCCGGCCAGATAATCCTTGGCAAGCTCCCTGGGGATCAGCGACTTGAAGACCACGAAAAAGAAGAAATAGGCGATCGCATACATGGTGAACGGCTTGATCAGCCAGTTGGTTATCCAGGTGACATATAGCCCTTTCGGGTTATTGCCGACGTGCTTCACGCTGGCGAAATCCACTTTCATCATCATGGGCCAGATCATCAGCCAAATGAGCACGGCGATGGGGATCGAGACGTTCGCGTATTCGAACCGGTTGAAAGTCGCGGGGATGCCGGGCAACCATTTGCCGATCAACACACCCGCAACCATGCACAGAACAACCCAAAGGGTCAAATACTTGTCGAAAAAGCCGATTTCACGCGACCGCTCTTGCTTCATTTTGGCATCCTCCAACTTCATTTGTATGGTTGACCGCTAACCGCTTCCGGAAGCGTTTCCGCGAACGCTCGAATCTCATCGCGAACGCGTCGGTAATGGTCCAACGCCTCGCCGTCCGTCTTCGCTGTCCGCGCCAGCCGTGGCGGATCATCGAACCCGTGGTGGATCACTTTCGTTTTCCCCGGAAATAACGGGCACGCCTCGTGCGCGTGGTCGCAAACCGTGATGACAAAATCGAACGTGATATCCTTCAGGTCCTCCACGAGCTTGGAGCGCTGTTGCGAAATGTCCACGCCCGCCTCGGCCATGACCTTGACCGC
Source organism: Kiritimatiellia bacterium (assembly GCA_964201555.1). Lineage (GTDB taxonomy): Bacteria > Verrucomicrobiota > Kiritimatiellia > CAIKKV01 > CAIKKV01 > CAIKKV01. Next base: position 5,198 of record CAXNFL010000102.1, on the reverse strand, counting down.
GTTCGGGTTCAGCCCATGCGTTTCAATGCCCGCCGAATAGGCGTCGATGACGTCGCCCTTGAGATGGCGCGCCCACCCCTCGGCCATCTGGCTCCGGCACGAGTTGCCGGTGCAGAGGAAAAGAATCTTCAGTTTCATTTGTCTCCGGTTTCGTTATCTTCTTCAGAGGAACAGCAGCAATCACCGCCACAGCAAGTCTCTTTTCCTGTCAGCAGCCCGTTGATGATGGCTTCCGCGCAGCCGACGCCGCTTTGGACCTCAATGGCCTCGGCTGGGCAGTTTGTGGCGCACGCCCCGCACTCCATGCAGGCGTCGCGATCCAGGAGGCGCGCTTTCCGGTCCTCGAGCGCAAACACGCCGTGCGGGCAGACGACCGCGCACATTCCGCATCCGGTGCAGCGGCTGACGTCGAGTTGCAAGGATAGATCGCGGGTTAAGTATTTCATTGGGCTACCGTCCAGGTCAGGAGGGCTATCACTCCGACGGCAATCTGCACGGGCAGCGCCGCGCGGACTTCCCGCCGAACGCCCGAGGGCGACGTGAAGGTTGTCGAGCCCGTAAAGTTGAGCAGGAGATAGGAGGCCCCCGCGGCGACCAAGAGGAGCCAGGCCGCGCTTCGCGTCGGGGACCAGTTCGGACTGGCCAGCCACAGGCCGAAAGCGCCGAGTGAAAGACCCAGCACGGCGCCCTTGATCGCGAAGACTCGGGTCGGCAGCCAGGGAAGCAGGAGGGGGCCCAGCAAGCCGGCGGACACATAGGTCGCTATCCACAGCATCAGGGCAGGCCCGCCGCGTCCCCACGCCACGGAACCCGAATAGCTCCATCCCGAGACTCCGGTCAAGAGTGCCAGGAGGAGGCCGAGGAGAAGCATGCGTTTGAAATGAATCACCAGCTCCAGGGGCGCCACCGTGAGCCGGGCACGCCAGGTGAAGCGCACCCGGCGCATGGCCGGTGTCGCCTTCATTCCGGAAGTCAGAAAAGCGGGGAGGTCGACCGCGTCGACGGGGCCATACACCACCGAGAAGCCGGTCTGTTTCTTAATTTCGTGAGCGGCGATGCCTGGGGCTCCGAGCTGGGGCACGATCAGACGGCGGTGCGTCACCTGTTCAGGCAAATGTGTCTCCTGGACTTGTCGAACCAGTTCAACGGTCCCGAACGTTCCTTTCCCGGCCGCGCACCAGACGTTGATCCCTCCGGTGTCGAGCACGAGGATCCAGGCCTTCAATCCGGCCAACGAGCGACGCAGGTAGTCGAATGACAGCTTGTAGTTCGAGGTCGTCAAAACAGGGGCTTCCGGCCCGGGCGCGCCAAGCGCATAGAGTCCCGGCTCCACGCGGTATTGCATCCGTCTCAAATTCAGCCGTACCCCGATGGTGCCCAGATGGTCCTTCAGGGTCCATTCGGAGCGGGTCGTAAAGAATGGCGCGGAATAAGTCATGGTTTGCCGAAGAGCCTCCGGCACAAATGGTCCATGCCTTCGTCCGTGATTTGTTTTAGCCGTTTCCGGTCCTGGGCGATCCGCTTTGTCCCTTCGAGGTCCTTCAGGGTGAGGCCCAGGATCTTGCCGGCGGAAGGCGACCGGAACTCTTCCGACAGCCGGTAGTACATCCAGCGACCTTCCTTGCGGCTGTCCAGCAGCCGCGCCGAACGCAGGATCGACAGGTGCTTGGAGACGGTGGACGGCGCCAGCTCCACCAGCGCGATGAGCTGGCAGACGCACAGCTCCCCGCCTTTCAGCGCAAACAGCAGCCGCAGCCGGCTCTCATCCGCCAGCGCCTTGAACAGCTCCATCAGGTCTCTCATGCCGCTCCTATCATTTCGTTATGTGACGAAATATACAGGATGACGAAAGGCGTGTCAACCCCGAGAGGAAAGATAATAGAGCGCTTGACCTGTCGCCTATTTGTTATTACAGTTATTACATGAAAACGATCGAACTTAAAGTGGCCCGCATCGGCAATTCACGCGGCGTGCGATTGCCCGCCGACTCGCTGCGCCGCTACCATATCGGCGCTGTCGTGTTGATGGAGGAGCGCTGCGATGGCATCCTGCTGCGCACGCCGGGTCCGGGCGTGGAGAAGCTTTCCTGGGCCGATACCGCCCGGGAGATGGCGGGCGAATCCGGCGAATGGAAAGACTGGGATTCCACGGTGGCCGATGGCCTTGCCGAAATTCCTTGGGTCGCCGATTCCTCGCGCCATGCGGCGGAACGAAAGACGCGTTACGGCAGTAAGACTCGGAAGGCCAAGCGCTCATGAAGCGATATGAACTTCGCTGGGCTTCGCTCGATCCGACGCAAGGCTCGGAGTTGGCCAAAACCCGGCCCGTGGTGATCATCAGCCTGGATGAGTTGAACGAGCGCTTGCAGACGGTGGTCGTCTGTCCGCTGACCAGTCAGCTTCATCCCTCCTGGCGCAGCCGCTTGCCGGTGAAATGCGCACAGCAAGCCTCGGAGGTTGCGGTTGATCAGATCCGCACTATCAGCAAAACGCGGCTCGGGGCCAGGATCGGCGAGCTGTCGGATGCCCAGGCAACGGCCCTTCGCCGGCTGATCACTGAAATGTACGGCGAATAGCCTGCTCATCGGCGTTATCATGCCAGGTCGAGCGGGCTAGGGCCGATTAACGTTTTCATGGCTTGACACGATGTCGGCAAATCCCTATTTTGAGATTCATGAAGTTTCTCGCAAAAGTATTTGTAGTCATTCTCGTGGCGCTGGCGTTCTCCGCGTCTCTGGGTGCAACCGTGGACTGCGAGGGTGGGCATGAAGCCGAGTGTTCCACGGAATGCGCGTGTTTTTGCTGTTCCACCCCTGCGTTTGTGCCGCTCAAACAGACCAGCAGCCTGAAAACCAGCAAGGCGGAACACGCCTGGACTTCCGACATGTCCTATATGGGCAAACCGTCTGTTGCCGACATCTTTCGGCCGCCCATCTCCGCGTAAGGGCTGATGCCCTACTTGCCGTTCTTGTGCGCCTGCCAGGCGTAAGGACGGCCATTTATTAACTGTATCCCTGTTCGGGGACGATTCTCTCTATTTTTAGTCGGCCGGAGGTTTCATGAGACAAATACCGATCAAACCATGCACTATCGCCATGCTGGCGCTGGTCGCCATGGGCGCGGAAACGAAGATAACCCATGCCCAGTCGCAGAAGGAACCGGAAAGGGTTCTGACGCTTCATCAGGCGCTTGAATGTGCGCTCACGAACAGCCCGGAATTGGCCGCATCGTCGTACGCGGTTTTGGCCGCTGAGGACGATGAGCAGCAAGCAGGTGTTTTGCCCAACCCGGAACTTGAACTGGAAGCCAGCGAGTTCGGCAGCTCTGGGACGCGCAAGGGGTACGACGTCGCAGAAACGAGTTTGAGGCTGAGGCAGGCCGTGGAACTGGGCGGGAAACGCAGATTACGTCAACGCGTGGCCCGGTCGGAAGCCACACTTGCCGGCTGGGAATATGAAGCGAAACGGCTGGACGTGCTCCTGGTGACCAAAAAAGCGTTCGTGGATGTTTTACTGGCACAAGGGCAGCTCGCGTTGGCGGAGTCACAGCTCGTATTGGCTGCTGACGTGTGCTCAGCCGTGACGGAAAGGGTGAAGGCGGGGAAGGCTCCTCCGCTGGAGCAAACAAAGGCCGGTGTCGAACAGGCGACAGCCCGAATTGCCAGAGATCGAGCGGTGCGGGAGTTGGAGTTCACCCGAAAACGCCTTGCGTCATCATGGGGCGGGGTGACGCCCCAGTTCAAGGAAGCCAGCGGCGACCTGGACGCAGTCCGGGAGGTCCCGCCAGTGGAGGCGTTAGCGGCGCTATTGAACAACGTGCCGGAGGTTGCGCGCCGGGACGAGGAACGGACATGGGGAGAAGAATCGCTTGCCGCGGCCAAGGCGGAGCGTTTTCCCACGATCAGCGTCAGCGCCGGAATCAGTCGCTTCGAAGAAGACGGAACCTATGCCGGAACGGTTGGGCTTTCGATGCCGCTTCCGGTGTTCGATCGCAATGCCGGGGGCATACTTGCGGCGAAGCATCGGGTAGCCCGAGCGGAATACGAACAACGCGCTACCCGTTTGCGTGTGATCACGGAATTGATGGAAGCCCACGGCCGGCTTGAATCGGCGAGGGCGGAAGCCGCGACAAGCAAGGCGGAAGTGCTTCCGGGGGCGCAGCAGGCATTCGATGTGGCACAGGCCGGTTATCGGGCGGGAAAATTAGGGTATTGGGAAGTGCTGGACACGCAACGGACGCTCAATGAAACGAAAGCCCGTTATCTGGACGTACTGGCCAGCTATCACAAAACCGTAGCGGATGTGGAACGATTGACCGGAACACCGCTAAACAGCATTCAATAAACAGGACTGAAGGAGTTTTATGAAAAATAACATAAGCAGATGGATGAGCATTGGCGGACTCAGCGCCTTATCGGCATTTTCAGCGATAGGCGGCGAAGACGTAAAGGACAAGCCCGTATCGCTAGAGGAGCGTGTGTCGGTAAAGTTCGAGTGCGGCGTGCCGATTTATCAGTGTGCCGAATGCCGGTATGAAGCCGGCGTTGTTAAAGTGGACGACAGTCTGCGGAAGAAGGAAGGCGGCGCCGGACTGGTGCAAACGCAGACGGTGGCTCGGACCAAGGTGGCCGAGGCCTTGCCGACCACCGGAGAAGTGGCCCTGAACGAGAACGCGGCGGTGCATATCAGTCCCCGCATCTCCGGCATTATTGAGTCCGTGGCGGCAGACATCGGGGCGGGCGTCAAGGCGGGTGAGACCTTGCTCACGCTGGCGAGCGTGGAACTCGGCAAGGCTCTGGCGGAATACGAACGCAACCAGACGCTGAGCGCACTGGCCGAACGAATCTTCACACGGGAAACGAAGCTCCGGGAGCAGAAGGCGGGCTCTGAGCAGGAGGTGATAAACGCCCAGATGACGTTTGAACAGCACAAGGCGGACTTGCGGACGTCTGAGCAGACTCTGCATGTGCTCGGGTTGACCGATGAGGATCTGGCGGTCATGCGCGAGCTTCCGCATGGCGTGGGAGCGGGGAGGCTGCCCATTCGAGCGCCCATCGCCGGGACAATCATTGAGAAGCATGCGGTGGCAGGCGAAATGGTGGAACCTGGAAACGACCTGATGTTGATCTCCGACCTGACTACGGTCTGGGTCTGGGCCAATGTGCATTCGCGCGATTTGGTACGGCTGCTTGCCGCGGAG
>CAXNFL010000101.1:0-7348 GCA_964201555.1 Kiritimatiellia bacterium | reverse complement strand
GACAAACTGCTCTACATCACGGCCTTCATGTTCGGGCTCGGCCTGACCAACTACCAGGTGCTGCTGCTGCTGTTCGCCTGCCTCGTGGTGGTGATCATCTTCAAGGACCTGAGCCTGTTCCGCGACTTCATGATCGGCGGCATCCCCTTCCTCATCGTGACGTACCTCATCTTCCGCTGGGCCCCGATTTACCCGAACGGCCCCACGCCTTCCATTTCGACACCGGTCGACATGCTGAAAGCCATCTTCCAGCACGGCATGCTCCCGCCCATTGTCCACCCCTCCCATTTCACCTTCTACATCTACCTGTTCCTCGACCTCCTGGGCATGCTGCTCATCTACCAGTTCCTGCCCCGCGGCAGGGCCGTGGCCCTGACCATGCTGGCCGTCCAGGCGGGCGTCGGGTTCTACCTCTTCATGCCCATCGCCTCGGAGTTCAATCCGCCCATGAACTGGGGCTACCCCCGCACCTGGGAAGGCTTCAAGCACGCGCTCAGCCGCGGCCAGTACGAGAAGATCGCGCCCACCTCCATCTTCTCGCCCTTCTTCGTGCAGCAGATCGGCGAGTACCTGGCCGACCTTCGCGAGCAGTTCGTCCTCCCGCTCGCCGTGCTGGGCTTCCTGCCCTTCACCGCCTTCGGCCTGAAGAACAAGACCTTCCGCTTCCGCTTCCTGCTCGTCACCGTCCTGCTGGCCGCCTTTATCACGGCCCTGGTGCTGGTCGAGGAATACATCCCCGCCACCTGGGGCGAGCTCCTCCTCATGACCCCCCTCTACCGCATCGCCACCGGCTTCATCCTGCTCCTCCTGGCCGTCGGCGGCCTCATGCTGGTGATCGGCGAGATCCAGGAACTGGTGCAGAAGCTGACCGGCCGCCGGCCCGCCTCCCTGTCCGACCGCGTCATGGTCTTCCTCATCCTGCTGGGCATCGCGGTCATCGCGCTCTTCTGCATCAAGATGCTCTTCGACATGGTCGTCACGCCCCAGCCGGTCGGCTTCGCCCACCGCCTCGTGCCGCTGCTGCTCATCGTGCTGCCCCTCCTCGGCGCCGCCTTCCTTTACTGGGCCACGGAAAACGGGCGGCTCCTGGAGATGGACGTCGACGCCGACAGCCGCAAGTGGATCATCACCACCCTCATCGGCTTCATCGTCATGAGCGTGGCCCTGATCGTGCTGGCCAACCCCAAGGGCGACATCCAGGACGCCTTCATCCAGCGCGTGAAGTTCATCTCCTCCCACGGCCTGTATTCCCTGTGGATCGGCTACGGGATCATCTTCGCCCTCGGCCTGATCGACACCTACCTGCCCCACCGCCGCTGGATCGTCATCGCGGGCATCGTCCTGGCCCTCGGCTCCACCGCCGTCCCCGTCTACCGCAACTACACCGACCCCGAAATCGAGCGCATCGTGGGCGGCTGCGAGCAGAACCTGCACGACTTCGGCTGGCAGTTCGGCAACTTCCAGCTGCGCGGGGCGGCCGCCGTCCGCGAAGAGCTCAAGGAGGGCGAGGAGCCCCTGCCCAATCCGTCCTATCCCGGCGAGATGGGCCCCAACGCCGTCTTCTTCGGCGGCACCGATCCGGGGCGCTTCGTTCCCACCTACATGATCTACTCCGCCGATGTGCGGCCCGACGTGTTCCTGATCACGCAGAACGCCCTGGCCGACAACACCTACATGAGCGTCATGCGCGACCTCTACGGCAACGACATCTGGATCCCCTCCGTGGTGGACGGGAACGGGGCGTTCCAGAAATACGTGGAGGACGTCAACTCCGGCCGCATGCCCGCCAACGCCGCCATCACCATCGAGAACGGCCGCGTGCAGGTGCAGGGCGTGGCCGGCGTCATGCTCATCAACGGCATCCTGGCGCAGATGATCTTCGACTACAACAAATGGCGGCATCACTTCTACGTCGAGGAAAGCTACGTCATCCAGTGGATGTACCCGTACCTGGTCCCGCACGGCCTGATCATGCAGATCAACCCCGAGCCCCTCGCGTCCCTGACCCCGAAAATGGTCCGGAACGACCTGGACTTCTGGGACTGGTACACGCGCCGCCTGACGAGCGATCGCCGCTTCGTCCGCGACATCGTGGGCCGGAAATCCTTCTCCAAGCTTCGCAGCGCCATCGGCGGACTCTACGTCTACCGCAACATGCTGCCCGAAGCCGAAAAGGCCTTCCGCGAATCCTACCTCCTCTACCCGCTCAGCCCGGAAGCCAACTTCCGCCTGGCCGACCTGTACATGCGGTGGAACCGCTTCGCCGACGCCATCCAGCTGATGTCGGACTTTTCCAACCAGGATCCCAACAACGATCGCGCCCGGGAGTTCGTGAACGACCTGAAAAACCGCGAGCGGCTCATCGGCCAGGCCAAGCAGCTGGAGGCGGTGCTCGGCTCCTCGAAGGGCTCCGTGCTGGACGCGCTCAAGCTCGCCAACACCTACCGCCAGCTCGGCCAGGATTCCGCCTTCCTCAACCTGGCGAACACCATCATGTCCAACACGGGCATGCCTTCGGAAGTCTTCCGGAACCTGGCCTCCCTGCTGGCCGACGCCCGGAAAATGCCGGAAGCGTGCACGGCCCTGCAGCGCTACCTGGACAAGGTGCCGGCCGACATGAAGAGCTGGGTCGACCTGGCGGCTTACCGCCTGGCCGGCGGCAAGGCCGAGGAGTGCGTGCAGGCCCTGATGCAGGCGATCCGCGTGGGAGGCGACGAGGCCAAGTACATGCTGCGCCAGGACCCCCGGTTCACCCCGATCCGCTCGACGCCGCTGTTCCAGTCGATCACGGCTCAGCAGGAGTCGCGCTTCCCGCTGTAAAACCCGCCCCGATCACGCTCAGGCCGTAAAACGCCGCGGTCTCCGCGCGCAACACCAGCGGCCCGAGCGTGACGGGTTTCACCCCCGCCCGGCGCAACGCGGCATATTCCGCGGGCGACCAGTCCCCCTCCGGCCCGATCCAGAGCCCCACCCGCACGCCGCGGCGATAGCGGATATCGATCAGCCGGTCCCACAGGGGCCGGGCGCCGGGCTCCAGCGAGCCGAACAGGGGCAGCTCCAGGCCACCCGCCTCGGCGACCGACGCCTCCGCGGTAACCGGCTCGCGGATTTCCATCAAAAAGGGATTGCCGCTCTGGCGCGCCGCGCCCAGCGCGATCGCGCGCCAGCGCTCCAGCTTATGCGCGGCGTTCGCGGCGGTCAGCTTCACCACGCTGTGGTCGGCCGCCAGGGGCACCAGCTCCGCGGCGCCCAATTCCACCGCCTTCTGCACCACGTCATCCATCCGCTCGCCCTTCAGGACGGCCTGGAAAAGGATCACCCGGGCGGCCGGATGCGGATGCGTGACGGGCTGGCGGAGACGGACGGACAGGCCCAGCCGGCCCGAGGACTCCACCTCCGCCTCGGCTTCGCGGCCGGCGCCGTCAAACACCATGACCCGCTCCCCGGGCTCCACCCGGAGCACGCGGATCAGATGATGCGTTTCTTCCGGCGGAATGGGAACCGACTGGCCTTCGGCCCAGGACGAGGCCGGAAGAAAACAGCGGGGCAAACTGTTCATGACGCCACCTCCGGTCAGGCGCCCAGCTCCCGCTTGCGCTTATAAAACGCCTCCATCCGGGTCGTGAACTCGCGCGAGCCGGGATAGTGCGCCACCGTCGTCTGGGCCTGCAGATCCTTGATCAGCTTCTTCTGGGCCGAGCTCAGCCCCACCGGGACCTGGACCAGGATCTTGACCATCAGGTCGCCCCGGCCATGATGCCCGGACAGCGAAAGGCCCTTGCCCTTCAGCCGGTACATCTTGCCGGAGGGCGTGCCCGCCTCGATCTTCAGCTGCGCGATGCCGTCGGGCGTGGGCACTTCCACCTCGCCGCCCAGGGCGGCCACCTCGAAGGGCACCGGCGCCTCGCAGAACAGGTCATCCTCGCTGCATTCGAAAATATCGTGCGCCTTGACGTGCAGCACCACGTACAGATCGCCCGCCTGGCCGCCCCGCGAGCCGGGCTCGCCCTTGCCGGGAACCCGCAGCCGCGCGCCCGTGAAGACCCCGCGCGGAATGTGGATCGACAGCGTGCGGTCGACCTTGCGCCGGCCCGCGCCGCGGCACTCGCGGCAGGGGCTGGCGATCACCTGGCCGTTGCCGCCGCAGGAGGGGCAGGTCTGCCGGACCTGGAAAAAGCCACTGGCCTGCACCACCACGCCCTGGCCGCCGCACCGGCGGCAGGTCTCGGCCTTGCTGCCGGGCTCCGCCCCGCTGCCATGGCAGCGCGCGCAATCCTCGGCCATCGGAAGCTTGATCTCGCGGGTGGACCCGAAAATGGCCTCTTCCAGGTCGATCTCCATTTCAAACTGGAGATCCGACCCCGGCTGGGGCCCCGTCCTGGAGGAACCCCGCCGTTGCTGCCGGCCCCCGCCGCCGCCCAGGAAGTCGTCGAAAATGCTTCCCCCGCCCCCGCCGAACAGGCTTCCCAGGATGTCCTGCAAGTCGTTGTAATGGGTGAAGTCGCGGTTGAACTCGAAGCCGCCGGGGCCGAAGGCCGATTTCACGCCCTCATGCCCGTACTGGTCGTACCGCTGGCGCTTGTCGACATCGCTCAGCACTTCGTACGCCTCACTCACCTCTTTGAAGCGCGCCTCCGCGGCCTTGTCATCCGGATTGCGATCCGGATGAAACTGCATGGCCAGCTTGCGGTAGGCCTTCTTGATCTCCTCGGCCGTGGCGGTGCGCGGCACGCCCAGCAACTCGTAATAATCCCGCTCCGGCATGACCTCAACCCTCCCCGGACTGGCCGGCTGCGCCCTTGGCGGGACCGCTCGACACCACCACCATGGCCGCCCTCACCAGGCGGTCGCCCAGGCGATAACCCCGGCGGGTCTGCGCCACGACAGTGCCTTCCGCCGCCTCGTTGGACGGCGTGTAGGCCATGGCCTCATGCACGCGCGGATCGAACGCCTTGCCCAGCGAGTCCATCGCCTCAAGCCCGTGCTTGCGGACCGTTTCAGCGAGCTGCGTCTGGATGAGCCGGAGCCCTTCCACGAACGATTCGCCGCCCGGCTTGGACATCGCCTGCTGCAGCCCGAACTCCAGGTTGTCCAGGATCGGGATCAGGTCGGCCAGGACGGCCTCCGCGGCGCGCTTCTGGGACTCTTCCCGCTCGCGGTTGGTCCGCTTGCGATAGTTGTCGAAATCCGCCTGCAGGCGCAGGAACCGGTCGTTCAGGCGGGACAGCTCGAGCTGCTCCGGCGTCGGCGCCTGTTCCTCGGCCGTTTCCAATTCAGGTCCAATGTCCACCAGGGACTCGGCGGGTTTTTCGCCGCCGGCCTCGAGGGTGGGCTCCGCCGGCGGATCGGCCGGCTTCCCGTTGCTGTGTGCTTCGTCTTTGCGCTTCATGTGTGGCTTCCGTCCGGTGTCAAATGCAGCACCACCAGGGTGATGTCGTCGTATTGGGGGGTTTCGCCGATGAAAACAAGCAGCTTGCGCCGGATGTTTTCAAGCAGCATTTCCGCGTTCGCGCCCGGGTCCATGGCGTGAATCTGCAGGGTCTGGCTCAGGCTGAGCACGCCCCACTCGCTGCCCGCCTGATCCATGGCCTCGGTCACGCCGTCGGTGTACGCGGTCACGATGTCGCCGGGCTTGAGCTGGACCGTTTTCTCCTGGAGCGTCTCGTCGAACAGGTCGGCGCCGCCGATCCCGATCGCGATGCCCTCCGACTCGACCGTGGAGATCTTGCCGCGTTCATGCGAATAGATGATGGGCGACACGTGGCCGGCCCGGGCCACGGTCAGCTCCCGCGTGCGCGTGTTCAGCACCATGTAGAGAAAGGTGATGAACATGTCCTCGGGCAGGTCGTCCGCGATCATCCGGTTCAGCCGGCAGAGGGTTTCGCGGGGGCTGACGCAGTCCTTCGCGCCGATGCGGAGCAGGCTGCGGCAGACCGACATGAGAATGGCGCCCGAGACGCTCTTGCCCGAGACGTCGGCAATGGCCAGGCCCACGTGATCCTGGTCGATCTCCACCACGTCATAGTAATCGCCGCCCACCTGCTTGGCGGAGACGCTGAAGGCCGCCAGCTCGACGCCGGGCAGATGCGGGATCGCCTTCGGCAGCAGCGCGGCCTGGATGCGGCTGGCCAGGGAGAGGTCGTAATCCATCCTCCGCTTCTCGTCCAGCGCCACGTTCACCTGGGCATAATGAATCGACACGCTCGCCTGGTCGGCCAGCGATTGGAGCAGGTTCCGGTCGCCTTCGGTAAAGCACTCGCCGTCCACCCGGTTCACCACGGCCAGCACGCCGATGACGTGGCGGCGGAACCGCATCGGCACCAGCAGGATCGTGTGGACCGTCAAAAACTCATCTTCAAAGGGAATGATGCGCGGATCGGTTTCCGCCACGGGAATCAGGATGGCGCGATTCAGCTGCGCCACGCTGCCGACGAGCCCCTCGCCCATCCGCGCCGGCTGGCTCCGGACAATCTGCTCAATGTGGCGCGTCTTGCTGAAGGCGCCTTTATAGGCCTTGTCCACGCCCCGCACGATGGGGGGGAAAACGCCGGTCAGGGCCGTCGGCACCAGGATCTCGCCCTCGTTGTCCAGCAGGTACGCCGCCCCCGAGCCCGCGCGCGTCGTGGTCAGGGCATAGAACAGGACCCGCTGCAGGAGCCCGGGTACATCCACATCCTCCACGTCGGCAAAAACGTCGCCCACATCATGCACAAAGCCGAACGCCACATCCCGCTCCTTCAGCTGGGCGGCAAGCCGCTTGCGCAGCTCCAGGGTCATGTGGAACAGCAACACCACCGCCAGGCACAGGAAAAGAAAGAGACCGAGCAGGATAAACACACCATACTCGAAAAAGTAAGGGGAATGGCTCATCCGCCTTTTTCGTCCTTCTCCCGGGACCGCTGCATCTCATCCTGGAGATAAGCGATCACATCCTTGAACTTGGCCATGTTATCGGAAGAAATGTCGACCAGGGCATGATGCGCATCCAGCATCGTCTGGGTCGTCACATTCCGGTCCGCGGCGCCGGCGTCGAGCGTGGTCGCCGGAACGCGGCCCAGGAAAGCGGCGAAGTCGCTCTCCGCGCCGTCCGTGCGGACGCAGCGGTCAAGCCCCAGCGTGGCCAGCAGGGCCCTGTTCTTGACGCTCAGGTTGACCGTGGCCAGCTCGCCGGCGCGCTCCTTGCGCAGGCGCAGGGCCAGCCCGCCCATGACGCCCATGAAGGTGCTGTCCATGCCCACGCAGTCGCGCATGTCCAGCAGCAGCAGGGTGCAGCCGGCGTCGATCGCGGCGGTCCCGAATTTCTTGAGCGCGGGGGCCGCCTTGAACGTGCCCCGTCCGCGCACGATCA
>CAXNFL010000100.1:0-7352 GCA_964201555.1 Kiritimatiellia bacterium | reverse complement strand
GCCGCGAGCGGCGGCCTGCGCCTGGTTGCGGGCCATGACAACGGCTTCGAGGGTCTCGCGTTCGTGCTTGATGTAGCCCTTGGCCGTCTCCACCAGGTTGGGGATCAGGTCATACCGGCGCTTGAGCTGCACGTCGATCTGCGAAAACGCGTTCTTGAACTGGTTCCTCAGCCCCACCAGCTTGTTGTAGATTCCGATGAAAAAGAGAACCGCGAGGACAATGACACCCGCCAAAATAATAAAGACCATACAGACTCCTTTTCCGCCCATTATGACTATTCGGGACCTGCCTGTCAATGTCACCGCAACACTTGAGCCATTGACATCAGGCGCGGGATGTTTCATTCTCAAACAGTTATCCGAGTCGGGACAGAGTGCACAGGGGATTTGCGGGATGAGCGACAGCCAGAACGAACGGGAATCAACCACAGGCACCCATGGAACCGTCGAGCTGGACGGCCACTGGCAGGTGATCCTTTTCAACGACGACCACAACGAAGCGCTCTATGTCGTGCAGTGCCTCAAGCGCGTCTTCGGCCACAACGAGTCGCTGGCCCACAAAATCATGAACGAAGCCCACCGGCTTGGCCGGGCCATTGCGGAAGTGGAGGAAAAGGCGAAAGCGCTGCTCCACAAGACCCAGCTCCAATCCTGCGGCCTGACCGCGGCCGTGGAAGAACTCTGACCCGGCGATGATCCACCGGCTTACAGACCGCCTCGCCTTTCCCGACCCCCTGACGTCCAACGAGCCCCATATCATCGCGGTCGGCGGCGACCTGGGCGTCGAGCGGCTTGTGCTGGCCTACCGGTCCGGCCTTTTCCCCTGGATCCTCCACGGAGACCAGATCGAGTGGTGGTGCCCGGATCCCCGCTTCGTGCTCTTCCCCGAAAACCTGTATGTCACCAACAGCCTGGCCCGCCTGATCAAGTCGAACCGGTTTTCCGTCACCTTCAACCGCGACTTCCCCGCGGTGATCGAAAATTGCCGCACCGTTCCACGGCCCAACCAGCCGGGCACCTGGATCAAGAAAAAGGTCGCCCAGGCGTTCTGCGATCTTCATGCGGCCGGCCATGCCCGCTCGGTGGAGGTGTGGCAGGACGGGGAGCTGGTCGGCGGGCTTTACGGGGTGATGGCGGGTCGCTGCTTCTGCGGCGAATCCATGTTCGCGAAGGTGTCGAACGCCAGCAAGGTCGGTTTTGTGACCTGGGTCCGCCACCTGCAGCAGGAGGGCTGCACCCTGATCGACTGCCAGATGCCGACCGATCATCTGGCCAGCTTCGGGGCTGAACCGATTCCCCGGAAGACCTTCCTCAAGCTGCTCCGGTTGGCGGGAAAGGGATAATCGTAACCGGACGTGTGCTTTTTAATTGCAAAAGTCACGATTTCCCTGTAGTCTCAGCGGTTCCAACGTTGACCCACTAGAGTCCGGATATCTTAAAAGGAGTACACAAATGGCCGACAAGACGCCGACCCGCCATGCCAAACTGCTGGCGTGGGTGAATCAGATCGCCAAGCACACCAAGGCTGAAGACGTTTACTGGTGTGATGGTTCCCAGAAGGAATACGACACCCTTTGCAAGCTGATGGTCGCCAAGGGCGTCTTCACCAAGCTCAACTCCAAGAAGCGCCCCGGCTGCTACCTCGCCCGCTCCCACGCCTCCGACGTGGCCCGCGTCGAGGACCGCACGTTCATCTGCGCCCGCACGGCCGAGGAAGCCGGCCCCACGAACAACTGGCGCGATCCCGACCAGATGAAGGCCGAGATGATGGCGCTCTACAAGGGCTGCATGAAGGGCCGCACCCTGTATGTGATCCCCTTCTCCATGGGCCCGCTCGGCTCGCCTGTGGCCAAGATCGGCATCGAGCTCACCGACTCCCCCTACGTCGTCGTCAACATGCGCATCATGACCCGCATGGGCAAGAAGGTGCTGGACGCGCTGGGCGAGAACGGCGACTTCATCCCCTGCCTGCACTCGATCGGCGACCCCCTCAAGAAGGGCCAGAAGGACTCCACCTGGCCGTGCGTCCCGGATCCCGCCAACAAGTACATCGCCCACTTCCCCGACGATGGCGCCATCTGGTCCTTCGGCTCGGGCTACGGCGGCAACGCGCTGCTCGGCAAGAAGTGCCTGGCGCTGCGCATCGCCTCGGCCCTGGCCCGCAAGGAAGGCTGGATGGCCGAGCACATGCTCATCCTCAAGCTCACCTCGCCCGAGAAGAAGGCCTACTACGTGGCCGCCGCCTTCCCGAGCGCCTGCGGCAAGACCAACCTCGCCATGATGCGCCCCTCCCTCCCCGGGTGGACGGTGCAGACCATCGGCGACGATATCGCCTGGATGCGGATCGGCGAAGACGGCCGCCTCTATGCGGTCAATCCCGAGTTCGGCTTCTTCGGCGTGGCGCCGGGCACCTCCATGGAGAGCAATCCCAACGCGATGCTGACCGTCACAAAGAATACGATCTTCACCAATGTCGCCCTGACCGATGATGGCGATATCTGGTGGGAAGACATGGGAGTGCCGGCTCCGAAGCATGCGATCGACTGGAAGGGCCAGAACTGGACGCCGGATATGAAGGACGCGGATGGCAAGGCCGTCAAGGCCGCCCACCCGAACGCCCGCTTCACGGCTCCGGCCGGCCAGTGCCCGGTGATCGCCCCCGAGTGGGAAGATCCCGCGGGCGTGCCGATCGACGCCTTCCTGTTCGGCGGCCGCCGCCCCAGCACCATTCCGCTGGTCAACGAAGCCTTCTCCTGGAACCACGGCGTGTTCATGGGATCCGCCGCCGGCTCCGAGACCACGGCCGCCGCCCTGGGCAAGGCCGGCGTGCTCCGCCGCGATCCGTTCGCCATGCTGCCGTTCTGCGGCTACCATGTCGGCGATTACCTCCTGCACTGGCTCTCGATGGGCCTGCGCACGAATCCGGCCAAGCTCCCGAAGGTCTTCTTCGTGAACTGGTTCCGCAAGACGGCCGAAGGCAAGTGGCTCTGGCCGGGCTACGGCGACAACAGCCGCGTGCTGAAGTGGATCTGCGAGCGCATCGAGGGCACCGCCAAGTCGGTGGAAACCCCGATCGGCATCCTGCCCACCGCCGACGCCATCGACCTGACCGGCACCAAGGTGACGGCCGCGGACATGGCCGAGCTGCTCAAGGTGGACAAGGCCGGCTGGCTGAACGAAATTGCCAGCGTTGAAGAGTCCTACAAGACCTACGGCGCCAAGCTCCCGTACGCGCTGAAGGCCGAGCTGGAAGGCCTCAAGGCCCGCCTGAACAAGGCGTAAGCCGATACAGACGACAAAGGGGCGCCCTCACCGGCGCCCCTTTTTTTTGTTGAAATTTCACCCTGTCGGTTATTCCACCCGAATTGAAATGGCATCGCGGAGGCCGCGGCTATCGGAGCAACTGATCGTCAGCTCACCCGCCGCCGGCCAGGGCAACAGCAAATCGTGAGCCGCCGACCCGGCGCCGAAATAAGAGCCGTTGACGAACCAATACAGCGGATCCCCCTTCCCCTCCGTCTCGGCCCTTAACATCAGCCCTCCTCCGGCGGAGCCTGGCGCGCGGCGATAACTCCGCCCCTCCACCGGCTCCCGGATCTTGACGGAGCCCCCGCCCACCGCCACCGCTGGTCGATGCGCCTGGCAGGGCGACGGGTCCGACACCCCGGCGATCGCCCATCCGCTGACGGGAACAGAACAATCAGGTCCCGGAGGCTGCCCGCTTGCCGGACACTCCGCCCGCCGGACGAGCCGCGGCGGCGGGTCGTACCACCCGGAGGCGTCTGCGGCCGACAGGCCGCGAACAAGCGCCGCCGCCGCCGGCACGGCCGCCGCCTGGCCGGTCAAACCCTGCACGCCCCGGCCGTCGGGGTTGCCGAGCCAGACGCCCACCACATACCGGGGCGTCCAGGCCACGCACCAGGCATCGCGATATCCCGACGAGGTGCCCGTTTTCCACGCCACCCGCGGCAGGGCCGTCTCCCCGCAATGGCCGTAAAACGCCATCTGCCGGCTGTCCTGACTGAGGATATCCGCCACCAGGAAACAGGACTCAGGGGAAAGGATCCGGCGGCCGGGATCCGGAGGATCCGACTCCAGCCGCCGGACCGGCTTCCAGATTCCAAGCCTCGCAAGGGCCGCATAGGCGTTGCACAGGTCCAGGAGCCGCACGCGGCAATCGCCAATCACCACACCCAGGCCGGGCGGCGGCTGCCCGGGCTCCCGCACCGCCAGCCCCGCCTGCTCGAGGAATTCGATCCACGGCTCCAGCCCCATCCGGCGGCACAGCCACATGGCGGGGACATTCAGCGATTGGTCCAGCGCCTGCCGGCAGGTCACCGTCCCCCGCCAGGCGCCGTCAAAGTTCACGGGCGCGTAGGCGCCGAACGACAGGGGCGTGTCGGGGAGGATCGTTTCAGGAACGGCCGCGCCGGAATGGAACGCCTGGGCATATAGGAACGGCTTCAGCGCCGAGCCGGGCGAGCGGGGCGCCCCGGCGCCGTTGACCTGGCCGGCGTGGAGGCTGTCCCTGTAATCGGGAGAGCCGACGAGGGCGCGCAGGGCGCCCGTTTCCACCTCCAGCACCACCGCGGCCGCGCCCCAGGCATCCCGGCTATGCCACAGAACGGACTGCGCGCGCACCGCCTGCTCGGCCAGGGCCTGGATCCGCCGGTCGAGCGTGGCGCGCCGCTCGCCTCCGCCGGGAAGCTGGCCCGCCAGCCAGTCGCAGAAATGGGGCGCCTCGAACGCCCGCCCGCCCGCCCGGCACCGCACCGGCTCCGCCCGGGCGGAGGTCCACTCCGCGGGCGTGATGAAGCCATTCCGGCGCATGCGGTCCAACACCGTATTTCGACGGACACGCGCGCGTTCGGGATGGCGGTCGGGCCGCAAACGGGACGGCGCGTTCGGAAGCCCGGCCAGCAAGGCGGCCTCGGCCAGCGACACTTCGTCGGGCTCGCGGTCGAAATAAATCAGCGCGGCGGCCCGGACGCCCTCCACGTTGCCGCCAAAAGGGGCGTGGTCCAGGTAAAGCGCCAGGATTTCGCCCTTTGACAGCCGCCGCTCCAACTGGAGGGCGCGAAAAGCCTCGCGGCGCTTCACTTTCCAGGTTCGGGAACCTTCCGACTCCATCATGCGCACCACCTGGGTCGTGAGGGTGGACGCGCCGGAATGGATATGTCCGAGAACCAGATTCTGGGCCAGCGCCCGGATGAGCGACCACCCGTCCACCCCGGCATGCGTATAAAACCGCTTATCCTCGGCGGCCAGGGTGGCGTCTTTCAAACGGCGCCAGCCCTCGCCGCCGCCGTTTCCCGGAAAGGCAATCCGATCATCCGCGGCCCGCTCAACCCGGAGAAGACGCCCTTCCCGATCGGTGATGCGAAGGGCCGAAGAACGGGTGCGGTAGCGGTCGTCGGGAAAAGGAGCCCACCGGATCGCCGCCTCCAGGACAAGGAAAGCGGCCAGCAGCAGGAATGCCGCGAGGCGCAAGACCCTCCGGAGCCCCTGGGCCTTACGGCTCAACGGTTATCCGTCCGGAGCCGTAGAGGCTGTGAATGGCGGGGGCATACATGCAGGAGGCGGTCGCCGGCGGCCAGATATACGTTCCCGCCGTCACGGCCCGCGCCAGGTAATAGAGAGGCCTCTCCCCTTCAACAAGGCCGGAAAAAGCGATCAGGCGGTCATCGCGCAAGGACAGGTATCGGACTGGAAACCGGGCTTCATTCTGGGGAATGAAAGCGGCATAGCCGTTGGGAAGATTGGGATTTTCAAACTCCAGTCCTCCGGGAAGCGGCTCCTCCACGACCACATTATCCAGCGAGCGGGTCAGCCCCTCAATCGTCAGCTTGACCACGACCAGCTCGCCCTGCTTGAACGTCATTCCGCCGAGCGGCTGCCCCTCCTTGTTCAGAACCTGGCGGCGAATGCGCATGCCGTGATCCTCTTCGGGAATGGCGCCGCTTTTCGGAATTCCGGCCGCCGTCCAGGCATAATACAAAGTCTTTTCCCCGGTATTGCGAAGCGTGACTTGCTGCAGGCCGGCGGGCCCCGAAAAAGCCACTTCGTTCGTCTCTGAAATCCGCCAGGTTTCGCGATAATCGCCGCTCACAACAAGCCCGCGGCACGGCTCGTGGCCGGAGGGGTTTTGCCGGGCATAGCGCCCCAGCGCCAGCAGGGCCCAGGCGTTATCCTGGGTGGTCGCCCATGAGCCGGTCCGCTGCGATCCCAGCAGCCGGCTCACCAACACCGGCACCGTGGGCGAGGCCGGATCGACCTGCAGCCAGGCGTCCAGGAGAAGGGCATCCGTCCGGATCGACGAGGCCAGCGAATCGCCCACATCCCGGGAAAAGCCAGCCGGCTCATCGGCTCCCGCCCGCGCGAGACTGGACGCCGCCTCGGCCCGCCTGCCGGAAGCCAGGAGCGCCTGGATCAGCCAGGCCCGGCAGTCCGGGTCCAGCTCCTTCTCCTGCATCAGCCGCGCCAGGGCGGCTTGATCGGGCCGGCCGGCGGAACCCAGGGCGGTCAAAGCGGTGGCGGCGTAAGCCCATCCGCGCGCCTTCCGGTCCCGCAGCCAGCCCGCCAGCTGCCGCTCCAGATACGAGCAGGCGCGATCGACGGCTTCCGCGGGCACGGCATACCCCGCGTCCCTTGCCCGGGCCAGAAACAGGACCGCATACGCCGTTCCCCAGTCATACACCTCGGTCTCGCGCGGCCACAGCGAGAATCCGCCGCCGCCTGTCTGCATGGCCAGGACACGGCGGATGCCGGCATTCACCCGCTCCGCGATCAGGGCGGGATCCCGGTACCCGCTCTCCCCGGCGGCCAGCAGATCCGCCGCCACCAGATAAGGAAAGGCCCTGGACAAGGTCTGCTCCAGGCAGCCATACGGATACTCATCCAGGAAGTCCAATGAGCCCAGCTTTTCCAGCCCCGGCGATCCGGAGCAGACCAGCTTTCCGGTCCCGCAATTTGAAACCCACTCGCCCGGGAACTCCAGCTTCACCACCTGCTCCGAAGGCAGGGCGCCGATTCCGGCGAGCGTCACGCGGGGCCAGGGCGGATGCACGGGAATCTCAACCGTTTCCACCCACTGGTCGTCTCCGGCATGAACGCTCCACTGGACCTGGCCAATCCCCACGGAGGAGGCCCTCAGCGGCAGATTGACCTCCTTATTTTCGCCGGGCTTGAGCTCCACACGCACGGGCGCGCCCCCTCCCGTCATGGCGCCGGACGCGGACACGGAGAGGTCGGCTTCGCCGGCCGACTGGCTTTCATTGAACACCTGGCAGTGCATGCTCACCTGGTCGCCCGGGGAGGCCGCGCGGGGGAGCCCCGCCAGCACCACCCAATCG
>CAXNFL010000099.1:0-7397 GCA_964201555.1 Kiritimatiellia bacterium | reverse complement strand
GCCGGGGATAAGGCGGGCAAGCGTAGAGTCCGCCCGGCCTTGAGGAGCCCGAGCCGGGGTTGCAGGCGAGCGGGGGCGAGCCGGAAAGCCGCTCTCGAGCCGGGAGGCGAGAATAGCGGCGGCCCCGGTGAGGGCTTCTCAAGGCCGGTGGCTTCGCGGACTCTCCGCTTGACCGGCTTATCCCCCGGCGGGAGTGAAAATTGGTCGGGGCGGAGGGATTTGAACCCTCGACCTCTTGCACCCCAAGCAAACGCGCTACCAGGCTGCGCTACGCCCCGACATGGTGCCTAAATCTATCAAAAAAGTGCTGTACTCTATCACCCCTCGCCGGGCGAGTCAACATTTTCAAACCCGTCATCCAGGAAGGCATCGAAGAGCTCGTCGATGTCCGCGCCCTCGAACTCCTCGTCATCCTCCACCACGGCCTTCTTGCGCAGCAGGGCCACGCACTCCGTCAGCACGCGCCCGCGACGCTCGTGCAGCAGCAGGTCGCGCGCGCTCTCCTGGGTGGCCGGGCGGCCCTTCCGCTCCAGGTCATGCAGGCACTGGTGCACCTCGTCGCCGGTCGGCTCCGCGATCCGGCCGACCAGTGCCTTCACCAGCTTGTCGATCATCAGGCTGTCCACGATGCTCTGCTGGAACATCCGCTCGTCCATGTCCTGGCTGTCCCGGATGGCCGCGAACTCCTCCTCGCTCCCCGCCTCCCGCACCAGCACCGCGCGCCGCGCCGCCACTTCCTCCGCCGATACCCGGACCCCCGCCTTGCGCGCCTCGTCCAGGAGCAGCCGGGCGCCGATCGCCTGGTCCTTCGCCTTGCGGATCAGGAGCTCGCGGTTCTCCCCGAGATCCACCTCGGGCAAATGCGCGCGATAAAAATTAACCAGGCGGGTCAGCTCCGTGAGGACCGCCCGGCTGGACACCAACTCTCCATTCACCCGAATCGCCATACCGTTCCTTTCGCGCAACCGATCAGCCCGCCGTCTCCCGGCGCGACTTCAACTCAATCGAAACCGGCCCGTCATTCAAAATCTCAACCGCCATATCGGCCCGGAACACGCCCGTGGCCACCCGCTCCTCCCCCAGCGCCTGGCGAAGCGCCGCCGTATACTCATTGTAGAGCGCTTCGGCGGCCACCGGGTCGGCGGCCTCGATGAAGCTGGGCCTGTTCCCCTTTCGCGTATCCGCCTGCAGGGTGAACTGCGAAACCACCAGGACCTCGCCGGCCACCTCCTCGATCGACAGGTTCATCTTGCCGTCCGAGTCGGGAAAAATCCGTAAATGGATCGTCCGGTCGGCCAGGTAGCGCGCGTCCTCGCCCGTGTCGTCACGCCGGACTCCCAGCAAGACCACGTAGCCGGGGCCGATCTCGCTGACCCGCTTCCCCCCGATCGTCACGCTGCCGCGCGTGACCCGCTGGACCCATGCTTTCATAAACCCTCTTGCGGCGCACGCGGAGGTGCGCCCTCCTCAAACCGCCTGGCCGGCTTCAGCCTCCGGGGCGATCGGCTCGATCGCGGCCGGCGCTTCCGGCTGAACGGCGGCCGCCTTGGCCGCCGCCAGCTTCTGCTTCTCGCGGCGGATCCACTCGCGGGAAGCCAGGCGGTAGGCCTTGGCGCCCGGGCAGTTGTCGTCGTACAGCAAAATAGGCTGCCCGTGGCTGGGCGCCTCGCTCAGCCGCACGGAGCGCGGAATGATGCACTCGAAAACGGCGTCGCCGAAATGGGCCTTCACCTCGTTGACCACCTGCTGCGACAGGTTCGTGCGGCTGTCGAACATGGTCATGATGATGCCCTCCAGCTCCAGGGCCGGATTGGTGCCCGTCTCCCGGAGCTGGCGGATCAGGTGGGTGATGATGCTGAGCCCCTCCAGCGCATAGTATTCGCACTGGATGGGAATGAAGAGCGTGTCGGCCGCGGCCAGGGCGTTCATGGTCAGGATGCCCAGCGAGGGCGGGCAGTCGACCATGATGTAGTCGTACCGGTCCTCGGCCACGATGGGCGCCAGGGCCTCGCGGAGGCGGAACAGGTGGCGGTCCAGGCGCGCCACGTCGATTTCGGCGCCGCACAGGTCGACTTCCGAGGGGATGATGTCGAGCCGGTCCAGGACGGTCCGGCGGATCTTGTCGGCGGCGGGCGACTCGCCGACCAGGGCGGCGTAGATGCTGGCGCCCTCGACCCGCTCGAGGCCCAGGCCGCTGCTGGCGTTGGCCTGGGGATCCAGGTCGACGAGCAGCACCTTCTTGCGGGCTTCGCTCAGGTAGGCGGCCATGTTCACGGCGGTGGTGGTTTTGCCCACCCCGCCCTTCTGATTGGCAACGGCAATCACACGCGTCATAAGCGGAGACCCTCCCTACTTGGCCCGGCCGGCATTGACCAGCGCAAAAAAACGGTCCTGGTATTCCTCGAACACGCCATAGTTCTGCAACTTGACGCCCAACGGCTTGACCAGCCTTCCATCGCGGGAAGCGGCCCGGAAATCGGATTCCAGCTCGTCGCGCACGCCGCGCGGCATGCCGCCGGCATCGTCGAAGAGCCGCCGGCGATCCAGCTCGCGCACGTTGCCGGGCACGGAGTAGCGGATCACGTCGGCCATGAGCTTGAGGAGGCAGACCTCCCAGGGGTGGTCGACGCCGGTGAGCACGGCGGCCATGGGATCGCCCTTGGCCTTGACCCGCTCGGTGACCTGGTTCTTGACCATCTCGATCGATTCGGTCAGCAGGACCTCCTGGGTCTCCTGCTTGCGGATCTGGAACCCGTAGCGCAGCACATGCAAATCCTTGGAGTGGTCGCGGAGCCATTCGGCATACGCCTCGGCCTCCTTGCCGAAGCCGTCGAGGAGGCTGCTGACGTAGGACTGGGGCGTGAGGATCTGCGGCTGGAAGGCCTGGATGCGCCCCTCGCGGACGCGCGTCTGGCAGGTGTTGTCCATGGGCTCGCTGATCATCGAATAGTTGACCAGGGTGGCGCCGAAGGTCTCCAGCCGGCGCGCGGGCATGTGCAGGACTTCCGTCTGGTTGACGGCATACCAGAAGTCGAAGGGATCGTGTTTGTCCGGCGTGGTCATTCCTTGGCCTTCTGCTGCGTCTCTTTCTTGAGCCGCTTGAGCGCCAGGCCGAGGGTCAGCTTGCGGGGAGGCGAAAAATGATCGATCAGCAGCACGCCGCGCAGGTGGTCGAGCTCGTGCTGGACGGCGCGGGAAAGCAGGCCGCGCACGGTGACCCGGCGGGCGATGCCGTCGAGATCCTGGTACTCGGCGGTGACCTCATAGGCCCGCTTGACGGGCCCGTAGATGGTCGGAAAGCTCAGGCACCCCTCATCGCCCTCCATCTCGCCGGCGCGCGCCGTGATGCGGGGATTGGCCATGACCAGGGGCATGGCCACGTCGGGGTTCAGCCGGGGGCCGTCTTCCACGTCCACATCGGCTTCGGGCGGGATCGCGATCACGCAAAACGCGCAGGTGCGGCCGACCTGCTCGGCCGCCAGGCCCACGCCGCGGGCCTCGTCCATGGTCCGGAGCATGTCGGCCGCCAGGCGCCGAAGGGCCGCGTCAAACACGGTCACGGGTTCGGCCTTTTTGCGAAGGACCGGATCCCCGTATTTCACCACCTCATAATGCATAGTCATTTTCCGCCAGCCACGCCGCGAGGTGCACCTTCACCTGCGCGCGGATTTCGGCGTCCGATATCTGGGCCACGCGGCCGGTTTCATACTGCGCCGTCATCCACTCGTAAATCTTCTTCACGCCGGGATGATCCTTCTGCAGCGGGGTCTTCTTGCCCTCGCCCAGCGTGTTGCGGACCCAGAGCACGATTCCCGCCAGGCCGCTCTTGTCGTTGATGGCCAGCTTGACCGGGCGGTGCAGCAGCTTCTCGGTGTTGAAGACGTTGTAGATCTCCTCGTTCTTGAGGAGCCCGTCGGCATGCACGCCGGCGCTGGTGGTGTTGAATCCGCTTCCCACCAGGGGCTGGTTGGTGGGAATGGCGACGTGCAGCTCCTTCTCGAAGTACTCGGCCATCTCGGTGATGACCGTGGTGTCGACCTTCGCCTCGTTGCCCTTGAGCTGCAGGTAGTTGATGATCAGCGCCTCGATGGGCGGATTGCCCGTGCGCTCGCCCAGGCCCAGCATGGTTCCGTTGGCGGAGCAGCAGCCGTAGAGCCAGGCGGTGACCGCGTTGGCGGTGACCAGGAACAGGTCGTTGTGGCCGTGCCACTCGATCCACTCGCTGGGCACGCCGGCGTAGTACTGGAGGCCGTAGATGAGCCCGGGCACGGAGCGCGGCATGCAGACGCCGGGATACGGAACGCCGAGGCCCATCGTGTCGCACACGCGGATCTTGATCGGGATGTGGCTCGACTCGGCCAGCTTCATCAGCTCATGGGCGAAGGGCACCACGAAGCCGTAGAAATCGGCGCGGGTGGCGTCCTCGAAATGACAGCGCGGGGCGATGCCGACCTCCAGGGCGTCGCGCACGACGTTCAGGTAGTCCTCCAGCGCCTCCTTGCGGTTCTTGCGGAGCTTGAGGTAGATGTGGTAGTCGGAGGCCGAGGTCAGGATGCCGGTCTCCTTGAGCCCCAGCTCGCGGGCCAGGGCCAGGTCCTTGCGCGTGGCGCGCACCCACCCCGTCACCTCGGGGAAGCGGTACCCCAGCGACAGCACCTCGTGGACCGCCTCCTGGTCCTTCTTCGTATAAAGGAAAAACTCGGACTGCCGGATCACGCCGGTGGGGCCGCCCATGCGGTGGAGCATCTTGTAGAGGTCCACGATCTGGCGGACGGTGTACGGCGGCATGGCCTGCTGGCCGTCCCGGAAGGTCGTGTCCGTGATCCAGATATCCTTGGGCATCTTCATCGGCACCAGGCGATGATTGAAGCCGATCCGGGGCACGTCGTCATAGGGGAATAGCGGACGGAACAGATTCGGCTCGGCCGGATTGTCCAGATGAACGGTATACGAATCGTAATCGAACGTATTATAGCCCTGATTGAACCTAAGCATTCGTCTTCCCCTGGCTCACTTCATATTACCACAAAACCGCATGAAGCCTTTCCCGTCTACTATACCTTCTGGCACGGCCCGCGTCAATGTTGCGTTTGTGGCCATTTTCGCGCTTGTTCTGGGCCAATCAACCCATTATGATGCGCAGATGAAGAAGGTCCTGGTCATCATTCCCACCTACGACGAGCGCGACAACGTGGGGCCCATCTCCGCGGCCGTCCTGGCCGCCTGTCCGGAAGCGAACATCCTGTTCGTGGATGACAATTCCCCGGACGGCACCGGGGGCCTGATCGACGTGCTGATCAAGGCCGAGCCGCGGATCCACGTCCTGCACCGCCAGGAGAAGAACGGCCTGGGCCGCGCGTACATCACCGGCTTCAAGTGGGCCATCCAGAACGGCTACGAGCTGATCTTCGAGATGGATGCCGATTTCTCCCACAATCCGGCCGAACTGCCCAACTTCCTCAAGGCGGCCGAGACGGCCGACCTGGTCATCGGCTCCCGCTACATCGGCGGCATCCGCATCATCAACTGGCCGCTGAGCCGCCTCTTCCTGAGCAAGGGCGCCGCCAACTACGTCCAGTGGATCACCGGCATGCCGATCACCGATCCCACCGGCGGCTTCAAATGCTTCCGGCGCGAGGTGCTGGAGGCCATCGAGCTCGACCGCATCCAGTCCAACGGCTACTCCTTCCAGATCGAAATGAACCACACCATCTGGATGAAGGGCTACCGGATCGCCGAAATTCCGATCGTCTTCGAGGACCGCCACTCCGGCTATTCCAAGATGAGCTCCCACATTGTCCGCGAGGCGCTGGGCATGGTCTGGAAGCTGGCGCTCCGCCACGGCTTCCGGCGCAGCCCCCTCACAACCCGCCCGCCCGCCGCACCATGACGGATCCGCGCGAACTCCTCCGCACCCTCCGGCCCAACCAGTGGACCAAGAACGTCATTGTCCTGGCGGCCTTCTTTTTCGCCCTGGGCGATCGCTCCCAGACGGGGCTGACCCTGGCGCTCGGCCTGCGGGGCCTCGTCGCCGCGCTCCTCTTCTGCCTGGTCTCCAGCGGCGTCTACATCGTCAACGATATCGGCGACCGGGCCGCCGACCGGCTCCACCCGATCAAATGCCTCCGCCCCATCGCCGCGGGCCGCATTCCCATCGGCACGGCCTGGGCCCTGGCCCTCGTCCTGTTCCTGGCCGGCGTGGGCGGCGGCCTGGCGCTCAGCCCGGCAGCCGGCCTCGTGCTGGCGGGCTACGTGATGCTTCAGCTGGTCTACACCGCCTGGCTGAAGCGGATTCCCCTGGTCGACATCATGATCATCGCGGCCGGCTTTGTGATGCGCGCGGTCACCGGCGCGCTGGCGGTCAGCGTCCCCATCTCCCCCTGGCTCCTGCTGTGCACCTTCCTGCTCGCGCTGTTCCTGGCGCTGTGCAAGCGGCGCCATGAGAAAAACCTGCTTGAGAACGGCTCCGCCGACAAGCACCGGGCGGTGCTCGAGAAATACGATCCCCAGCTGATGGACCAGCTGATCACGATCGTGGCGGCCTGCACGATCCTGGCCTACTCCATCTATACGCTCCTGCCCGAAACCGTGCAGAAGTTCGGCACCCACGCCCTGGGCATCACCATTCCCCTGGTCATCTTCGGCATCTTCCGCTACCTCGACCTCGTCTATCGCCATGGCAAAGGCGGCCAGCCGGAGAAAATCCTGCTGACCGACCTCCCGCTCCTCGCCTCCATCGCCCTCTTCGGCCTCACCGTCCTCGCCGTCATCGCCTTCCGATAAGAGGCTTGATCCCTGTACCGCTCTATGATACTTTTTAAAAGCATTTTGCACCCTATACACGTTCGGAGGACTCCCAGGGATGGACGCCACCTTGACTGAGACACCCAAAGGCCGTTTCTTTACGCGCATGGACTGGTCCGCTTTCTGGACCGCCTTCCTCGTATCGTTCGGGGTTTACGCCTACACGCTCGCGCCCACGGTCACGCTGGAAGACTCCGGCGAACTGGCCACGGCCGCCGCCCACCTGGGCGTGCCCCACCCGCCCGGCTACCCCATCTGGACCGTGCTGTGCTGGCTGTTCACCCGGATCTTCTCCTTCGTCACCTACCTCGGCCAGCCCAACCCCGCCTGGAGCGTGGCGCTCTGCTCCGCCTTCTTCGGCGCACTCTCCATCGGCATCACGGCCATGCTCATCAGCCGCTCGGGCGCCGACATGCTGCGCACCGTGCGCAAAACCACGGAAGCCATCGGCGAGAAGGCCGAGGACTGGATCAGCTGGTGCGGCGGCGTAACGGGAAGCCTGCTCTTCGCCTTCAGCCAGGTGATGTGGTCCCAGTCGGTCATCGTCGAAGTCTACTCCCTCAACGCCTTCTTCCTCATGCTCGTCATGCTGC
>CAXNFL010000098.1:0-7414 GCA_964201555.1 Kiritimatiellia bacterium | reverse complement strand
AGCTCCTCGGTCAGCGACCGGGCCGACTCCTTGTTCATGTCGGTCAGCATCATGTTCTCCACCTGCTCGTGGAGGGTGCGGATGGCCGGAATTTCAAACAGGTGCAGCAGCTGCTTGTGCTTGGGCATGCCATGGTAGACCTTGTACAGGCGCTGGCGGATCTCCTCCTTCGCCTCGTCCAGGGTCTTCGAGGGCTTGGCCTTCACGCCCTCCCCCTCGGCCGCGTCGGGCGCCACCACGGGCAGCAGCTCCCGGACCTCCTGCATGAGCCGGCTGCAGATTTCGGACTGCTGGCGGACCAGGCGTTCGACGCGCGGTTTCAGCTTGTCGAACTGGTGGGTCGACTCGGGCGACGGGCCGGAAATGATGAGGGGCGTCCGGGCCTCGTCGATCAGGATGCTGTCCACCTCGTCCACGATGGCGAAAAAGTGGCCGCGCTGCACCTGGTCCTCGGGCCGGAAGGCCATGCCGTTGTCGCGCAGGTAATCGAACCCGAACTCGCTGTTGGTGCCGTAGGTGATGTCCTTGGCGTACTCCGCCCGCCGCTCGGACGGCGACATCCAGTTCTGGATGCAGCCGCAGCTGACCCCCAGGTAGGCGAACACGTTCCCCATCCACTCGGAGTCGCGGCGCGCCAGGTAATCGTTCACCGTCACCAGGTGCACGGGCTTCCCGGTCAGGGCGTTCAGGTAGAGCGGCAGCGTCGCCACCAGGGTCTTGCCCTCGCCGGTGGCCATTTCTGAAATCTTGCCCTTGTGCAGGGAAATGCCGCCCATCAGCTGGACGTCGAACGGCACCATGTCCCAGACGCGCGGCTGGCCGCAGACATCCATCTCGCGCCCGCACAGCCGGCGGCAGGCGTTTTTCACCGTGGCAAAGGCCTCGCAGAGCAGGTCGTCCAGCGGCTCGCCGCTGGCCAGTCGCTTGCGGAATGCCGCGGTATGCCCCTTCAGCGTCTCCTCGGATAAGCCCTGGTAACCCGTCTCCAGCTCGTTGATGCGGGCCACGAGCGGCATCATCAGCTTGATGTCGCGCTGGCTCTTGGTGCCAAACAGTTTCTTCAGAAGTCCGATCATGTGTGCTCCGTGTCTCTTTGCAACGGTCAATACTATTGCATTCCCCGAAAAAAATCCATAGGATAACAAGCAATTCGGCGTTCCTGATAAACCCACGTCGAACCCGGAACCGCATGAACGACGAGACCACCACGGACGCCCCCGCACCCGCTCCCCTCCCGGATCACCACCAGAAGACCGTGGTGGAGGAGATCGCGCCCGCCCCGCCCTCGGATGCCAACCGCCTGCGCCTCATCGACTCCTACCGCGCCATCCTGCGCGAGGGGGCGCTTCGCTACCCCGTGGCCTACCACTTCATCCAGGAGCTCGGCAAGGGCCGGCAGGGCGTCGTCTTCCTCGCCGTCCGCCAGGGCGCCCGGGGCTGCCGCACGCGGCATGCCGTGAAGCTGTTCGACCCCTCCATCTACTCCACCGCCGAGCGCTACTGGACCGACATGGGCCGCATCGCCGGGCAGGTCTCCCGCCTCCAGCCCACCCAGCATGCCAACCTTATCGCCTGCGATATCTACGACGAGTGCAACGGCGTCGGCTTCGTCCAGATGACCGCCGTGGACGGCATCGACCTGCAGTACTTCCTCAGCTCCACCCACCTGGCCATCGCCCGGGGCCAGTGCACCGACGACGAGTGGCGCCACTTCATGAGCGTCCTCTTCCGGCTGCAGGGCGACCGCATGCTCTTCACCCCCGGCATCGCCGTCCATATCCTGCGCGAAATGCTCTCCGGCCTCGAGCACCTGCACGAAGCCGGCTTCCTGCATGGCGACATCAAGCCGTCCAACATCATGGTCGATCGCAACGGCGGCATCCGGAGCGTCGACTTCGGCCGCGCCTCCCTGATCGGCGAGCGCATCAGCGTCCAGCTCGGCAGCCCCCTCTACATGGCGCCCGAAATCCACCGCCTGGAGCCCGGGCAGCCGCAGGCCGACATGTACAGCCTCGGGCTCGTGGCGGTCGAACTGCTCGGCGGCCGCATTCCCCTGAACCCCACCCTCTTCCAGGACGCCGCCCTGCTCGAGGCCAAGATGCGCCTCCCCGACAAGCTGGAAGCCTGGCTCCCGCCGTATGTCGTGGAAAACGATCTGCTCATGGCCATCCTGAAGAAAATGCTCCAACCCGACCCGAAACAGCGCTTCCGCTCCGCCCGGGAATGCTCCGGAAGCTCAAAGGGCCTGCGCGGCGTCCAGCGGCAATTGGCAAAAATGGATTTCGATGCCGAATATGAGGTGGAAATCGAGCGGTACATGAAAAAGCTGCTCGATCCCTCGACGGGCCACATCAATCCCCGGATGGACTGATCATCCCGGCTGCCGGCGGCGGAAATAAACCGCCCCGCCCGTCTCAATCCGCTCCACCTGCCCGGCCGTCTCCAGAGCCGCCAGCTCCGACTCGAGCCCGGCGCGGTCGCGCTTCAGGGACTCCACCAGTTGATCCACGGTGGACGGATGCCGCGTCACCGTCTCCAGCAACCCGGCGCCGGATCCCGCCGCGGCCGACGTCCGGGGCGCCGCCGCCTCCGGCGTTTCCGCCGGCGGAGCGAACAGCCCGGCCAGTTCGCGCATCGCCTCTTCGGCCACGGCGCGCGACTCGGGCTCGGCCGGAGGGCGAACCACCGTATTCAAATGGACGCGGGCCGGCTTCAGGCCGTTGACCAGCGCCGCGATGCGGGCCACCTGCCCGGGCCGCTCGTTGACGCCCTTGACCAGGAAAACCTCCACCCAAAGCGTGCCGCGATAGGTCGCCGCAAAGGCCCGAAGCCCTTCCAGCATGCGATCGAAGGACAGGGACGGATGCGGCCGATTGATGCGGCGCCAGGATGCCTCGTCCCAGCCGCTTAACGACACCTTGACAATGGAAGCCTTGGCCGCCGCCGCGCGGACTTCCGGCAGGTAGAACAGCGAGCCGTTGCTCATCAGGACGGTGGGAATGGAACAGCGGGCCGCCAGGCCGTCCAGGACTTCCCCGAACCCGGCGTGCAGCGTGGGCTCGCCCGCCCCCGCCAGCGTGATGTGATCCGCGCGGCCGCCAGCGGCCAGCCAGGCGGAAAACTCCGCCAGCACATCCTGGACCGGCACATGATAGGCCCGCTCAAGGGACGTTTTCGGCGTGCGGCCGATCTGGCAGAACACACAGTCGTAGGAGCAGGTCTTCTCCTGAACCAGTTCGACGCCCAGGGAGAGCCCCAGCCGGCGGGACATGACCGGTCCGAAGAGATAGCGATACGCGCTCATGTCACTTGCCCAGCGCCAGCCGCATGGCCAGGCGCTCGGGAAGCCCCGCCTCCAGGACGCGCTTCTGCGCCGCGGCGACGTCGTAACACACCCGGTGGAACTCCACGACCTTGGTCTCGACTTCGTAGGTGACAAAGCAGGCGCGGGGATCCCCGTCGCGGGGCTGCCCCACGCTTCCGACATTGATGAACAGCTTATGGCCGAACGAGGGGGAAATGGTTTCCGGCGGAAGCCGGGTGGTCTTTTCAGCCGTTTTCTGGAAGACCATGGGAACATGGGTGTGCCCGTGAAAGCAGACGGCCGAGGTCTGGTAGGCAAAGTGGGCTTCGGCCTGAAGCTCATCGAACACGTAGCCCCACTTCTCGGGGGCGTCGAGCGTGCTGTGGACCAGGGTAAAGCCGTCCACGAGCCTTTTCTGCCGCAACTTGTGGAGGTAGTCCTTCTGCGCGGCGGTCAGCACGTGCCGCGTCCACTCCACCACGCTGGCGGCCATCGGATGGAGATCCTTCAGATCGTCGGAATTGGAACAGAAGAAATCGTGATTGCCCTGGACGCAGACCGTTTTGAGGGCGATGATCCTCTCCACGCAGAGGCCCGGGCAGGCGTTGTAGCCGACCAGGTCGCCCACGCTGGCGTAGGCGTTGACGCCCAATTGCGACGCGCTCTCCAGCACCGCATCGAGAGCCTCGATGTTGCCGTGAATGTCTCCGAGAACCGCGTACTTGGTGCCTGAGCCCATCCGTTCCCCTCTTAACGGCCCACCCGAATCACGACTTCAGGAGCGCTTCGGCGAAAATAAGGTCTTCCGGTGTCGTCACCTTCAAATTGGTCGGAGTCGAGGGAACCAGATGAACCGGCTTGCCGATCAGCTCCACGGCGGACGCCTCATCCGTCACTTGCGACTTGCGGGTTCCGAGGGCGGCGAACGCCTCGCGCAACAAATCGACTTTGAAGCTCTGGGGAGTCTGCACGGCCCACAGCTTGGAGCGGTCCACCGTCTTGCTGACCACGAAGCCATGCTGCACTTCCTTGAGCGTGTCCGTCATTTTAACGGCCGCCACCCCCGCCCCGTAGCGCTTGGCGCATTTCAGCGTCTCCGAAATCAGCTCGGCCCGGACGCACGGCCGGGCGCCATCGTGCACGGCCACCAGGGAGACGCCTTCCGGAAGCTCCGCCAGCCCGTTGGCCACGGACTCCTGGCGGCTGGAGCCGCCCGCCACGATCGCCTGGACCTTGGAGCACCCGAAAATCTGGACCAGGCCCCGCGCGGCGTCGAGCCGGTCCTTCCGGACCACCAGGATGACGCCTTCGATCTCGGGACAGCTTTCAAACGCGAGCAGCGAAAACGCCAGCACCGGCTTGGAGCCCAAATTCAAAAAGGCCTTGTCAATGCCGACGCCCATGCGCTCGCTTTTGCCGGCGGCCACCACGATCCCAAAATTCATGAACGCATCCTCTCTGTATGAACTAATAAAATAACATCGCCCCCGAAAATGTCAAGTTCAAGGGCGCTCGAAACCCTCGAAACCAGGGCAAACGCAGGGCCATCGTTCGCTAGACGAGGTTCGCCGGTCGTTTACTTCACGAACGCATACGACCGTATCGGAAATCGGACCGATATTTTTCGAAAATCGAATCACCCAATGCGGTCGTAAGTCGTTCTTTTCCTTACGATGCCAATGGCTGCGGGTATCGAAATGTACGACAGCAATGGGCGCAACCTATGATCGCAATGCGGAAATCCAGACGGTTTTATACCGTCTCAATTTGGGAGCAGCGTACAGTCATAATTTGATCGGTAACAGCTATCGCGTTAAGTCCACCTACGCCCCTGTGACCCGTAAATGCTCCCATTTTTTTCTTAGAACCCGCCAGACGCCAATCAATAATACGGTCAGTGGTGTGTATACAAGAAATTGACAGATCAATCCAATAGCCAAGCAAAGAAATGGATGCTGTTGAGGGTCGAAGAAATGCGGAATTGAATCTGACATAAGAAAATACATCGGCGCTATGAGGATGAATCCCATCTTGGAAACCAAGTTGGGCAATGAGCCCCCAGTATCGGAGCAAAACAAAAATAGCATCCATCCAACAGCGGTCAGGATTGCCGTGATCCCAAGATTGATCTTTAGTAGTTTCAGGAATACAAACACGATAACTACCTTTCTTCCAAAGTTCATTTTTTATCTGCGCCCGTTGTCTCCAAGCAGCATGCGCCAAGCCACTTTTGAGCGGCTTGGCGGCAGTTGTGGCTAGTAATATGCCAACTCCCTGATTCCGCTCTCGCAGTCTTATCGATGCAATCGTGGATGTCTGCTGTATCCTTTAAGATTCCTTCTTTTAGGCACGCACACTCCCTGCCTTTTCCGCTCCCGGTGGTTAGCGTTCCTTTTGTCAGGAGTTTCGTCTCCGAATACTCAAGGATGGCGTTCGTGTTGCCAGGAATGCCACTATTGTATGTGTCTGGGCTACGCAGTTCCCCAGGAACACCTAATGCCTTTTGCTTTGTTGTTTGCTTGTCCCAGTCAACAGTCGGCCACCATCCGTAACTGCTGGTGCCTACTCGAAGCCACCGATGGAGAAAAGACAGTCCGCCAACGCCGTAGTAGTAGGTCCCAAAGCTAAGGCCTAAGGGATCAATTCGATGTACGGCATTGTTTCCAGTGAATCCATACAGATTTAAGCCCCCCTCTTCTCCAATCAGATCCCTGCTCATCCACCGCCCCTTCTCCGCCTGGTAGTAGCCGAAGGAGTCCGAGCAGGATGACAACACTAACAACCCGAGAAAGCTAATGAAAAGCGATCTCGTCCTGATGGCGTCATAGAAATTCACGCACCCCCCCTTAATCAGTAATCGTATGAACTGAGAATTCATATATTTCACACTCAACGGCCGTCATCGTCAACATCTTTATCCAACAAAAAACTGCCACCTTTTCGTATCGGCTTCCGACCAACTGGCCAGACATTATCCAGATCTGTCATGCCTCTTTCCCTGGTCGATCCTGTCATCGATGATCCGTATCATCTGCTTTGCATAGACGGATTCAGGAATCGCCCGGAGCGTCTGGTTAAATGCCTCCTTTGCGTCTGCAAGCCTCCCGCTCTCCATCAAACACGAGCCCCTGATCGAGCAGAACACCCCAAATTCCTCTCTCGGGGTTAGGCTTTGAAGATGCTTTTCCACCTTCCGTTCCGCATCCGAAGTCTTCAACGGCCAGCTCATGTAATAGGAATCGGGCTTGCTGTCGACGCCGGGACAGGCCATTTCGATATTGTGCCGGATCTTGCCCTCATCCCACCGGCAGAACAAGTGTCCCTTGGTCGTAACGAGCTTCAAGGGGTACCCGCATCGCCTGCCCACGGCTACCGTCAGGACGGGCAAGGATGAGCATGATCCCCTCTTGCCCTGAATCAAACCGTGAATAAAAAGGTCTTGGGAATTCCTGAAGAACCTCGAACTGGCCATATCGGTCAGGGCTCCCGAGACAATAAGTTGCATGTTGTATCCGCACTTCAAATCATCCTTGATCGTCAGCCCCAGATTCACCGCCTTAAAGAGCGACTCCGAGCGATCATAGGCCTCCGGGTCCTTCTGGAATTGCAAGAAATCGTTCTTCTCGTTCCGCTTCGCCAACATGGCCCATTGGTCCAGAGTTTTCAGGCATTCCGGAATATCCAAGTTGTCCGCCCCCGGCAAACCCTCGGCGCAGAGCAGATTCATCAAGGCAATGTCCACCTTGGCCAACTGTTCATCCGAGAGTGCGGCCAGTTGGGCAAAGGAAGCAGGAATGTGTTCTTTTTTGACCGAACAGCCCAGAATTCCAAGGGCCAAGATCAGAATCGCTATTCTATGGACCATGGCCACTCAACCTTGGGGGAAGATTCTAAATGGTTTTTCATCGCGAACACTCGGAGCTGGCTGAGTTTATATCCCGTTTCTTCATTGTGGTCAAGCTACGGAAAGGAAATCTCGTCCTCGCTCTGGCTCGCGCTCCCCCATAATCTGTCAAGGCCTGAGCCAGAAAATCAGCCGGTGAAGGGACATATGTAGGGTTCCGAAGCTTATCCTGTGTTTACCAAACATCTGGGGAGAGCGACGATGAG
>CAXNFL010000097.1:0-7439 GCA_964201555.1 Kiritimatiellia bacterium | reverse complement strand
AGGTGCTTTCCGTGCAGGACGACCAACCCCTGCAGGGCGGAACGGCCGGCATCTGGACGTTCATGAACTCCATCATGGTGGCGCGCGTCAAGGTGGCGGCGGAGCAGATCACGTTCCGCCCCCCGTCCGTGCTGCCGGTTTCCGCCTATGTGGCGCCGGCGCCGCAGGTCGCCGCCGCCGCGCCGGCCCCGCGCGAGAATGTCGGACTGCGCAAGGATGGCAAGCCTCTTGCCCTGTGCATTCCGTCGCTTTGGGAAGCGAGCGACCCGGTCAGCCGCCTGCGCCTGGAGTGGCCGGCGGATCCGAAGGCGGGCAACTGGTTCGCCGCCCGCAACGTCATGGGCGGCGGAAGCATGGAGACGGCCTGCCTGCTGCCGCCCGTTCCCCTGGAGCAGATCGCCGGCTGGCGGTTCGACGTGCTGCGCACGCCCGGCGCGCAGTTCAATTTCCATTATTCCGTCGGGCGGCTGAACGACGCGGGCCTTTTCGTGGCCGAGCAGCAGTTCGTGCATCGGATTTCGGGGCCCGATCCGGCCAAGAGCGAGTGGATGCAGAGCGGGTCTACCGGCGTGCCTCCGACGCCTCCCGGGCAATGGGATCCCGCCGGCAAGGCGGCCTGGAGTCCGGTCACGGTCTGGATTCCCGGGGAGTGGCCTGCGAAGAACCCGGGCGTGCCGTACGTTGTGAAGGTGGAGGGATTCGGTGTCCTTCAGCCCGCCTATGAAATGGCCGGACTTTTCGGCAATTCGGCCGCCGATCGCTATGCGGTGCGGGACTTCACCGAGATCACCTATGCCCCGCCGCGGATCACGCTTCCCGCGCAGGCGCCCGTTCCCTCCCGCTTTTCCGTGCTTGAGCCGGATACGGGCCGGCGCCTGGCGACCTTCACCAACATGGCCGGCTTGCAGGCCTGGGCGGCATCCCCCGGCACCAGCGGCCTGATCCGGGTGGTCCTGGAGACGGAGCCCCGGGGCGGCGCGCCCGTCCCCCTGGCCTGGATCCGGCTGCCGGCCCGGCCTTCCATCACCTGCTCCTGGCATGACCGGAAGCCCGAAACGGTGGCCTTGCGCAGCGCGACCGCCTATCCGGATCCCCGCTTCCAATCGGCCGGGGTCATGATCCAGGGAGTTCCATTGACTGCCGACCGGGAGGAGGACGGGACGCGGACGATCAGCGTTCCCCGTGAGGCCGCCTTTGTCACAGGATCTCTTTCGGTGGCCTGTTCGGGCGCCGTCACGAACACATTCACGCTGGACTGGAAGGACAATCCCGCCCCGGGCCGGCCCGTGCTGACCAAGATTACCGGGGCCACCCCCTTCCTGCAGAACGGCGAGCCCCGCGCGCTCCAGACGATGGCCGCGCCGGTCAATCCCGCCGGCACCCGGCTGGAGTCGTTCGATCCGGAGCAGGGGACCTTTCTCCGCGTCCGCAATACGGTCCAGGGCCGCCGCCTGCGCAGCCAGCTTCCTGTCGTGATCTCCCTGGCCCAGTATCCGGTTTTCCAGTTCAAGTACAGGACGGCCGAGGAGATGACTCGGGTGTCCCTCTCGCTGGGCGGGGGTCGCCTCGCGCGGATCAGCGAAACGCTGGCGTCGGCGTCAGCCGTTCGCGGCGGGACGAACCTGCTTGTCGACGGGGCCTGGCATACGTGGTGCGGGCAGGTCAGCGATGCGCTGAGCGAGCAGCCGCTCACCCCGGCGGCGGCCCGGGTGACCAATCCCGAGCTGGGCTCCTTCCACTCCGTCGATCAGACGGGCCTGTACACCCGGTGGGACCTGGATGACCTGGTGTTCGGCCCCGCCGTCTCGCGGCCCGAGCAGCTGGCGTTCACGCCGGAGTTCTTCGATTTCGGCGGCGTGGAATCGGTGGCGGTGGCGGTACGCGCGGGCCCCGAGGCGTTTTCCGACCTGACGGCTTCCCAGTGCGCCGCCCTGGCCTGGCAGCCGGCCACCAATGGGATGCCCGTGTCGCCCCGGCTTGACGGCCTGCCCGAGGGCCTGTGCCATCTGTTCCTGAAGGCCCGCGGCCGGAGCGGGCGCGAATCCCAGGTGAACGACATCCCCTTCCTCCTGGATCGCAAGCCGCTGGCGGGATCGTTCGCCTTTGGCGGCCCCGATTTGACCAGCCCGTCCGGCGCCCTGCTGAACGTGGCCTTTGACACGGGCGGGGCCTCGCCCCTGGATCCGGAGCAGGTGAAGCTGAAATGGGAACAAGCCGAGATCGCCGGGAGCGGGAAAGGCGTCCGGCTGGTCCATCAGCCCGACCGGGACACGCTGTCTTTTGTCTGGCCGCAGCTGTTCCGGGATCAGCTTTCCGCCGCCACCAACGGACAGCGGGTGACCATGGCGCTGACGGGCGTGCGCGACGGCGCCGGGAATGTCTCTCCGGATCTGGCGATTCCGCTGGCCATCGATTATGCCAAGGACCACACGCCTCCGACTTTGCTTTCCGTTCGCCATGCCACCAATATCGGATGGCGCACCTCGTGGGAGCCGGAGTCCGAGCGCAATTCCGATTTTGTGAATCGCGGGGGCGCCACTTCGGTGGAGTTGATTCGAAGCACCAACGAATCGCCGTATCTTCTCGTGAAGGCGGACAAGGATGCGACGCTTTCAGGTAAGTTCGACAAGGGCTGGAGCGTGAGCGCCTTCCCCTACCTGGCTTTCCGCATCCGCCGCCCGATTCCCGCCTCCAATGACACGGTCACGATCACGATGAACATCGAGCTTTCGACGACGAACACGTTGATCGTGCCGATCACGGCGCGCAAAATGTCCCCCCGGTACGTGGCCCTGGCGGAGCCCCTGGTCTGGCGCAGCAACGACTGGAGCTCCGTTTTCCTGGACGTGGCCGGAGCCGCCCGCGACAAGGGCGTCACCAACCTGACCGGTGTGACGGTGAAACTCTTGATTATCCGCGCCACCCGCGCGGAATCCCAAGCGCTGTTCCATGTGCAGAACTTCTTTGCGTTTAATTCCGGAAAACCGACCGATGTTCCGCGGATCGAGGCGTATGATGCCAGCGGCATGGAGGCGCCCCTGGCGGAAGGCGAGTCGACCGAGGGCCAGCCGGTCGCGGCCGGCTTTGCCGGAAACGGGTGGCGGGTGCTGCGCCCGCGCGATAAGGCGGGAAACACGGGCTTGCCGATTCGAGTGCCCTTCTGGGGCGCTTTTGTCCAATAGGAGACGGTTCAATGATGGCCAGTAAAGTCAAAGTTCCCAAATTGACTGAAAACGCGGATGAAGTGACCCTCACCGGATGGATCAAGAAGGAAGGCGACCGGGTGGCCAAGGGCGAAGCGCTGGTGGAGATGACCACCGATAAGGCCGCCTTTGAAATGGAATCGCCGGCCGCGGGCCTGATTCTCAAGATCCTGGCTCCGGAAAAGAGCGTCCTGCCCACCGGGTACGTGATTGCGTTCATTGGCGACGCGGGGGAATCCCTGCCGGATGTCTCGGCCGCCAACGCCCGGCTTCTCGAGGGGCGGGCCGTGAAGAAAAAACCCGCCGCGCCCGCGGCGGCCGCGCCGGCCGCCGCCGCGGTTCCGGTTTCGGATCCGGGCGCTTTGCGCGCCACGCCGGCGGCCCGGCGTCTGGCGAAAGAAAAAGGCGTTGACCTCGCCAGGGTCAAGGCGGAGAATCAAGCCGAGGTGGTCACCGAGGAAATGGTCAGGCGGTTTATGTCATGAAACTGGCGGAACGAACGGCGATTGTCACCGGTTCCTCGCGCGGAATCGGCCGCGCCATTGCGCTGGCCCTGGCCGCGCAGGGCGCCCGCGTGGTGGTCAATTACCGCACGCGCCAGGCCGAGGCGGAGGCCGTGGCGGCCGAGATTGTCGCCGCGGGGGGCGAGGCCCTGGTCGTGGGCGCCGATGTCAGCCGGCTCGACGAGGTGAAGCGGCTGTCCGAGGCGGCGCTGCAGCGGTTCGGGCGGATCGATATCCTGGTCAACAATGCGGGGCTGGTCCGCGACAACTACATCACGTTCATGAAGGACGAGGAGTGGAACGAGGTGGTGGACACGGTCCTGAAGGGCGCCTTCTACGGCATCAAGGTGATGGGCCGCGAGATGGCCCGGCGCAAGGCCGGCCGGATCATCAACATCTCCTCGGACGCGGGGATCATGGGCGACCTCATGCGGGCCAATTACGCCGCCGCCAAGGCGGGCCTGATCGGCCTGACCAAGACCGCCGCGCGCGAAATGGCCGCCTCGGGCATCACGGTCAACGCCGTGGCGCCGGGGCTCATTGAGACGGATATGACCGCCGGCATGCCGGAGGCCAAGCGGGCGAAACAGCTTGAGGGCATTCCGCAGAAGCGGTTCGGCACGCCGGCCGACGTGGCCGCGGTCGTGACGTTCCTGGCGTCGGAGGAGGCCGGGTATATCACCGGCCAGGTCATTTCCGTCGATGGCGGGCTGAACATGTAGGGATGGTTTTCCGGAAGGAGAAGAGGGGAATGAGAATCGTCATTACAGGGATGGGCGCCGTGACGCCGATCGGCCTGGATGTGGAAGCGTTCTGGTCGGCCCTTTGCCGGGGCGAGACCGGCATCCGCCCGGTCACCCGGTTTGATGTGAAGGACATGATGTTCAACCGGGGCGGGGAGATTGCCGATTTCAAGCTGCCGGCTGGGCTGGGGGCGGAGGCGGAGCAGGCGGACCTGGCCGTCCGCTTCATGCTGGCCGCGGCCGCCGAGGCGGTGAAGCAGGCGGGATTGGACACCCCCGGCTTCCATCCGGAGACCGGAGTGGTGCTCTCCACTAATTTTGGCGCCGTCGCCTCGGCCGAGGAGGCCCTGGCCAAGCCCGCGGCCGCCGGCCCTGCGTTTGGCGGCTTGTCGTTTCAATCGGGCGTCGACTTGCTGGCCCGGATCTGGCGGTTCACGGGCCCTGCCCAGGCGATTTCCCTTTCCTGCGCGTCCGGGACCGCGGCCCTCGGAATCGGAGCCGACCTGATTCGGGCCGGGCGCGCCAAGGTCGTTGTCACAGGCGGCTACGACGCGCTATCCCGCTTCGCCTGGAGCGGGCTCAGCGTGCTGCGCACGATGAGCAAGGACGCCGTCCGCCCGTTCGACAAGAATCGCGACGGCACCATCTTCAGCGATGGCGCCGGCGCCCTGGTCCTTGAGGAATACGAGCATGCGGTCCAGCGGGGGGCGCCCATTCTGGCGGAACTGGCCGGCTACGGGCTGAACAACAACGCCTTCCACATGACCGCGCCGGCCAAGGAAGGCGCGGGCTCGGCCGCCGTCATGCAAATGGCGCTGGCCGACGCGGGCATGAAGCCGGAAGAGGTCGACCACATCAACGCCCACGGCACCGGCACCAAACCGAACGACGTCACCGAAACCCAGGCGATCAAGGCGGTGTTCGGCGCCCACGCCGCGGCCATGCCGGTCACGTCGATCAAGGGGGCCACCGGCCACCTGATGGGGGCGGCCGGCAGCATCGAGGCGATCGCCTCCGTGCTGACGCTGCGGGATGGCGTCATACCCCCGACGATGAACTTCCGGGAAGCCGATCCCGAATGCGATCTGGACTATGTCTTCAACGCCTCCCGGAAGGCCCCGGTGCGGGTGGTGCTCTCCAATTCGGCCGGCATCGGCGGCTGCAACGCCGCCGTCATCTTGAGGAAGCCATGAAACGAGTCGTCATCACGGGAATCGGCCCGGTCAGCCCGATCGGGATCGGCCGGGAAGCCTACTTCGAGGCCTTGCGGGAGCGCCGCTCCGGACTCGGGCCTATCGCCGCCTTCGAGGCAGGCGGGCGCCTGGGCGGGGAGATCAAAAACTTCAATGTGGCCGACTATCTGGAGAGCCAGAAGAATTATCTGGACCGGTCGTCCGAGCTTGCCTTTGCCGCCATGAGCCTGGCCCTGGAGGATGCCGACCTGGATCCGAAGAGCTGTTCCGCGGACGCGCTTCTTCTGGGGTCGGCGTATGGCAACCTGGCCACCATGAGCCTCTTCTTTGCAGACTTTGTCCAGAAGGGGCCCCGTCTGGTCAAGCCGGTTCTGTTTCCCCATACCTATTCGAACACCACGATCAGCCTGCTGGCCATGGAATATAACCTGGCCGGCTATCATGCGAACTTTTCCGCCGGGATGGTTTCCTCGGCCTGCGCGCTGGTGGAGGGCTTCGATCTGATCCGCCAGGGCCGGCAAACCCGGGCGCTGGCCGGCGGCTTCGAGTCGTTGAACCCTTTGCTGCTGTCGGGGCTGCAGGCCGCCGGTTTGCTGGCGGATGTGAACAAGGAGGGCGGCTTCGTCCCCGGCGAAGGCGCGGGCATCGTGGTGTTGGAGGAGCGTGAGCAGGCGCTGGCGCGGGGCGCCCGGATCCTGGGCGAAGTGAGGGGCGCGGGGAGGACCGGCGGGGGTAGGGTGGAGGATGCCCTGGAGGCGGCCTGGAAAGAGTCGGGCTGGGAGGGCGCTCAAGTGGATCTCATCCTGGCCCACGCCAATGGCGGGTCCGAGCTGGACGGGCTGGAGGCCGGCGTGATCAAGGAGTTTTGCGCCCGCCATCCGGGCGCCACGGTGGACAGCATCAAGTCGCTGACCGGGGAGACGATGGGTGCCGGCGGCGCCTTGCGGGTCATGGCGGCCCTGAGTTTTGCGGAAAGCGGGCTGGCTGGCCGGCCGGTCAACCGGATGCTGGTGAACAGTCTCGACGCGGGCGGCCAGACGGTCTGCCTGGCCGTGCAGGGGAGCGGAGCATGAAGAACTTGCTGAGCTATTACCGGCTGATGCTGACGATCCGCCATTTCGAGGAGACGGTGGAGACGCTCTTTGCGGAAGGCAAGATCGGCGGCACCACGCATCCGGCGGCCGGGCAGGAGGCGGTGGCCGTGGGCGCCTGCGCGGCGCTGGCGAAGGGCGATTACGTGACCAGCACGCACCGGGGGCACGGCCACATGATCGCGCGGGGCGGCGATCCGAACCTGATCATGGCGGAGCTGTTCGGCAAGGCGACGGGCTATTCCCGCGGCCGCGGGGGGAGCCAGCTGATGGCCGACCTGTCGCTGGGCTTTCTCGGCTCCAACGGCATCACGGGCGGCGGCATCCCGATCGCCACCGGGGCGGCGCTTTCGAGCCAGCTGCGCGAGAGCGGGCAGGTGGCGCTCTGCTTTTTCGGCGACGGCGCCTCCAACCAGGGCACCTTCCATGAATCGCTGAACATGGCCGGCCTGTGGAAGCTGCCGGTCGTCTACCTGTGTGAGAACAATCTTTACGCCATGTCCACGCCGGTGGCCGAGGCGGTTCCCGTGCCCGACATCGCGGTCCGCGCGGCGGCCTACGCCCTGCCCGGCCGCGTGGTGGACGGCAACGACGTGATGGCCGTGCGCGACGCGGTGGCGGAGGCTTGCGCACGGGCGCGGCGGGGCGAGGGCGCGTCGCTGCTGGAGTGCAAGACGTACCGATTTTCGGGACACTCGCGCGGCGA
>CAXNFL010000096.1:0-7502 GCA_964201555.1 Kiritimatiellia bacterium | reverse complement strand
CGACCGCCAGATTCCGGCCGGAACGCCGGACCCCCGCTGCCAAACCCGCCGGGTCTTCTCGCACGACTATAGACGGAAGCGGATGAATGTATTTAGATGCGTTTGGTTTCGGGATGGGTTAAGATGAACAGAACGCGGAGGCACTTTATGAATCGCCTGTTTCGGCTCGCCCTCGGGCTGGCGCTGTTAACCGGGCCGGCCCTGGCCCAGACCAACTCCCTTGACGCCGTTCTGTCCGGCCTGCGCGCGCAGCCGTTGAATCCCGTCCTTCTGCGCGAGGTGAAGGCGGCCATTCCCGGAGAGACGAATCCGGCCGAGCGGTGCCGGCTGGGAGTCCTGTACACCCTGGGCTCGCTGGCCTCCGGGAACAGCGAAGAGGGGCTGGCCATGCGGGCGGCCATGCGCAAGGCGTTTCCCGGAGACGACCTGCTGCAGGATTTGGCCGATGCCCGCCTGTTCAGGCCCTGCGGCGAGTGTGAGAATGGAATGGTGCGGGAGCCCTGCACGGCCTGCAACGGGACGGGCCGCTGCCCGATCTGCAAGGGAACGGGCCAGCAGACCACGCAGGGGATGGGCAAGGAAGTGCGCAAGGTGAAGTGCATGTACTGCCCGGACCATCCCGGCAAGTGCAAAACGTGCGCCGGGACCAAGGGCTATCCCACCCCCTGTCCGGTTTGTTCAGGGACCGGCCTGGTGGGGGCGCCGGGGAAGGCCAACGTTCTTTACCTGCGCCTGCTGCGCGCCATGGCTCCGCCGCTGGAGTCCAAGCCGCCGGTCATGATCGTGGTCACGGCCGCGCCGCCGGAGCAGGTGGAAGTCGACCCGGCCGTGGCCCGCCGGGAGCAGGTGGACCAGGCGGTGGCGGCGGCCGCGGCGCAGATGGCCGACAGCAGCCTGCTCCAGAAATACCCCCTGACGGCCGCGGATATCCGCGGGATCAGCAGCCCCGACCTCACCGCGGCCCAGCGCGAGGCGGCCGTCGGCGAGCTGATGAAGAAGGGGCTGGCCCATCCCACGCGTGGCCGGTTTTTCTTCCTGCCGTTTCCGGCGGGGCTGACCTTCAGCGTGGCGGAGGTGAAGAAAAACCCCTATGGCGGCTATTTCCTGAAGCTGACCTCGACCCCGACGGTGAAGAAAAACATGCCCGTGATTCCGCTGACTTCACGCGAGGTCCTGGAAGGGGCGGCGAAGGCGCTTTGCGAGCCGATGGGCAGCTTCCTGAGCGATCCCACGGTGTGCGTGCCGGATGGCGATCCGAAGACGGGCTCGCTGCGCAAGGGTGAAGTGATCGAGTCCGGCCCCTGGCTGATTCCGGTCCAGCTGAGCCAGTGGGGCTCCCTGGAGCGGGCGGGCACCTGCTATCGCTCCGCGGAGGAGCTGATGAAGCAGATGGGCTTCATTCCTTAAAGCGGATTGGCCGGCAGGGTGAGGCTGTCGAGGCTCTTGCGCAGATCCT
The DNA here is from genome assembly GCA_964201555.1 of Kiritimatiellia bacterium. Taxonomy (GTDB): domain Bacteria; phylum Verrucomicrobiota; class Kiritimatiellia; order CAIKKV01; family CAIKKV01; genus CAIKKV01. Next base: position 6,046 of record CAXNFL010000096.1, on the reverse strand, counting down.
TCTCCAGGTCCTTGCCGTAGCCCATGTAGACATCGCGCACAAGGCCGGTTTTGTCGATGATCACGATCTGGGGGATGCCGGCCACCTGGTATTGTTCGGCCACATCGCTGGCGGGGTCGAGCGCCACGCCCAGGGTCAGCCCCACGGTGGTCATGAACTCGCGGATGGCGGCTTCCGGCTCCTGCGGATTGATGGAGAGGACCGTCACCTGCCTGTCCTTGTAGGACCCCGCTATTTTTTCCAGCACGGGCAGCGCGAGGCGGCAGGGCCCGGCCCAGGTGGTCCAGAAGCAGAGGACGGTGGCGCCCTTATCCTTCTGCGCGGCCAGGTCGAAGAGCCCCCCGCCCAGCAGGGGGAGCTTGAAGAGCGGGGCCGGCTTGAGGCGGAGCGCGTCGCTGGGATCGGGCTCGTTTTCGTCGTTCTCCATTTCGCCCATGCCGGGGATGAGCGACTCCGTCTGCTGCGCGGCGGCGGGGAGATCGAGCGTGAAGGCGGAATCCGGCATATTCGTGGGGAACTCCCAGCCGGTGAGGGTCAGGACGGCATCGGCTTTCAGGCCCGGCGGCAGTTTGCCGGCGGCGCTGAGCTTGGCGAGGCAGGGCTTGATGGCCTCGAGCAGCGGCTGCGGGCCGGTGCGGATCCAGGCTTCGCAGTCGAACTCGGCGTGCGTGAAAACAAGGTGGTGGCACAGGCGGTCGCCGCGTTTTTCCTGGCCGGCATACCGGATCCGGGTGACCTGGTGGATGAGCGCCTGGTAGGGGTCGCGCTCGAGGAGCGCCGAGATGATCGGGAGGCAGGCGGGGGAGGAGGCGCCCATGTCGCGCGAGAGCCGCTCCAGCGAATCCGGGGCGGGCTTGACCGTGTATTTGTTGGGGCCCGGCAGGTAGGTGGTGACGGTGGCGCCGTCGCAGGCGACAAGCATGGAGCCGATCATGCTGTTGCGCACGGACATGGCCAGCTTGTCCGGCCGCTTGACGGCCAGGGTGGCGTGGGTGGTGAACTCCTGCTTCATGTCGTCCGACTCGATGTGGGTATCCGCTTCCATATCGACTTTGAAGGCGGGCACGGCGTGGTAGAACTTGGCGAGCGCCTGCAAAACGGGTTCGGCCTCGGGGTCGATGAGGTTGGTCTGGGCCAGCGCCGGCAGGGCGGCTAGCAGTAAACCGGCAAGAAGACGCAGGCGCATAAAAAGTCCTCCTCAAGAATGCGGCACGGCCACGAGCGCATTATGATTTTATCATTCGCCGAACGCAAGCGAATTGGATCGGGAGGCCGACGCGGAGGTCGGCCCTCCACCAAGCGGTGAAGAAGGCTAGTGCGAAGAGAGGGAGGGCGCGCCTCCGTGCGCGCCGGGCGGCGAAGCGGCCGATTCGCGATGGTGGCTCAGGACGGTTGTTTCGAGGGCGGTGATGGACTGGTGCAGGGCGTCGAGGGGAATCTCGGCCTTCCGGTGGGTATCGAGCACCACCACGAACTCCACATTCATCGGCTTTTCGGAAAAGCGCTGGGCGCTGACCCGGTACCGCTTGTAGCCCTTCATTTCAAGATGGGTGTGGCCGCGCCGGAGGTTCGCCGCCAGCAATTTTTCCAAGGGGATGAAGCCATCCGTGCTGTAACTGGTTAAAATAAAGCGGGCGTTGAGCGTGTCGATCAGCTGCGCGTAGGCCCCGGCGGCCGCCCCGGCGTCATTATAGGCGCTGCGCCGCTGGGTGCGCCAGTCGAGGCGGATGGCGGACTTTGTCCGCGGGGTGATGGCGGGGCTCAAGGCGGGCTTGTCCCACAGCGCCAGGCTGTTCAGGACATGGTAGTTGCTGCCGTAGGGGTGCTGATTGTAGGGGGGGTCGAGATAGGCGAGGTCGAGCTCCCGGTCCCGCAGCTGCGCGGCCACGGCCTGCGCGTCGCCGCAGAGGGTTTCATTGGGCTGCCCGTTGTCATGGAAAACGGCGGGGGCGAGGAGGAGGTCGCCCGCGATCCGGTAGAGCGCCGTTTGGGTCCGGCCGCCCCAGCCGTTGTGGAAGCCCTTGAAGACCCCGCTGGTGTTGCTCGTGTAGCACGCCTGGTAGAGCAGGGGGGAGAGCAGGCAGTCCTGCTCCGCCCCGGTGATGACGCCGGAGTCGTGCCAGGCCTGGATCTGGACCCGGATCGCATCGATCCGCATGCCGTTTTTCCGCATGTAGAAGAGCCGGTCGCGCGCGATGTCGATCCGCCCGTCATCGAGGGGGCAGAGGTGGTTGGTGACCCAGTCCGCGCGGGGCGGCAGGGCGTTCAGGCGCGCGAGGGCGGCGGCGTAGCCGCCGAGGGCGGCGAAGGCGGGCGGGGCGTTGTGCGCGATGGCGCAGCCGTTGAGGACGCGGGCGTAGGGCTCCCAGTCGTTGGCGATCACCCGGTAGCCCAGCGTCTTGGCGAAGCGGGCCACCACGCCGCTGCCGGCGAACAGGTCCAGGAACGTGGCGCCCGGGGCGGGCGGGGCGGGGGGCAGGGCCCGGGCGATCAGGTCGAGCAGCCGGCGCTTGTTCCCGATATAGGGAATAAGCTGGCTGAAAACGAAATCGGTCGTTCGCGTCGCCGCGTGCTGCTTCCGGGCGTATGTGGCGCCTGCCATCGTTGCGGGTCCCCTGCCTTTGCGGAAGAGCCTAGCAGGAAGGGCGCCGGCTTCCGAGTTTGTTTTTTAGTGTTCTTGTCAACGGGCGGGGGGCGTGCTTAACTAGTCCCCCATGAATCCAATCGTCATCAGCGCGTTGATCGGAATGGTGGCGGGCGTGCTCGCCGGGCTGTGCGGCGTGGGGGGCGGGGTCTTCATGGTGCCCGCCTTCGCGCTGCTGCTGCACATGGGGCAGAAGACAGCGGTGGCCACCTCGCTGGCGATCGTGATCGTGACCTCGGTGGTCGCCACGGTGAAAAACACAAGCAACCAGCTGGTGGATTGGAAAGTGGTGGCCGCCACGGCGGTGACCTCCGGCCTGGTGGCCTGGTTTGCGGCCGACTGGCTCCGGAAGCTGTCGAACCAGTCGCTGACCCGGATCTTCGCCGTGTTCATGATCGTGATCGGCCTGTACATGCTGATCCGGAGCCTGGGCCCGCAGCCCGGCGGGCTGGCGAAAACGCCTTAACGAGGAGCAACCCATGGAAATCATTGACGCCTATTGCGGGATCGGCCCCTGGCAGAAGCGGGACCGGCTGCTCCCGTGGCGGCCGGAGGAGACGCTGGGCCTGATGGACCACTTTGGCATCACCCGCGCCCTGGTGCACAGCAACTTCACGTCCGGCGGCGGCAACGCGCTGCGCGGCAACCAGGTCCTCGCGGAGCAGGTCCGGATCGAGCCGCGCTTCCTGCCGGCCTTTACCCTCACGCCCTACCCCCACGCGGACGAGCCGTCCCTCGCCGAGGGCCTCGCCGCCATGAAGGCGGCGGGCTCCCGCGCCCTGTGGTTTATGCCCGTGGCGCATCATCCGGTCCGGGAGGTGTACGGCGAGCTGCTGGATGCCTGCGTGACGCATCGCCTGCCGGTGCTGCTCAACCGGGACATCACCACGCCGGCGGATGTGGCGGCGCTGCTGCGCGACTGGCCGGGGCTGCGGCTGATCCTGTGCGGGGTCGGCTATATGGAGGATGGCTGGCTCTTCCCGCTCCTGAAGCGCCACGAGCAGCTGCGCGTGTGCGTGGGCCAGTTTTATATTCCGGCCGATTCGCCCCACCGCTTCTTGCGCGAGTTTCCGGCCGAGCGGCTGATCTTCGGCTCGGGGCATCCCTTCTTTTCCCCCGGCGGGCTGCTGGCGAACCTTTTTTACGCGGATCTTCCGGAGGCCCAGCGCGAGGCGATCCTGGGGGGCAATATCCGCGCCCTGTTGGAGGAGTCCCGCCTATGAACATGCCGCTGATCGAGTTCGGACGGACCGGCCGCACGCTGGAGTTCCCGGTGGTGGATATGCATGCGCATATCGGCAGCTTTGCGCCCTCCCTCAGCCCCCCCCTGGAACGGCAGGTCGCCGAGATGGACCGGGTGGGCGTGGCCGTGCAGCTGGTGAGCTCGGTGGAGGGGCTTTTCGGGGATATCGTATGGGGCAACGATCAGGCGGCGGCGGCGGCGGCCCGCTTCCCGGGCCGGATTTTCGCCTACTGCCACGTCAGCGCCCAGTACCCGGAGCTGATCGAGCCCGAGCTGAAGCGCTGCGTCCTGAACCCCGCGTTCAAGGGGATCAAGCTTTACCAGGTGGGAACGCGGTTCGATCATCCCGTGTTCGACGCGGTCTGGGCCTTTGCCCGCGAGTGGCGGCTCCCCGTGCTGGCGCATACCTGGGGCGGCGACGTGACGGGCTTTGACAAAGTTGCCCAGCGCCACCCCGAGGTGGCGTTCCTGGCCGGCCATGCCGGCAGCGGGTTTGCCTACAAGCCCTACGCGGAGATGGCCCGGAACCTGCCCAACTTCTACCTCGACCTCACCTATTCCCGCGAGCACACGAACATGATCGAGTATTTCGTGGAGGAGGTGGGGCCGGCGAAAATCGTCTGGGGCTCCGATGCGCCGACCTTTTCGATCAGCCAGCAGGTCGGCAAGATCCTCTACGCCCGCATTCCGGATGCGGATAAGCGCGCGATCCTGGGCGGCACGGCGCGGCGGCTCTTCAACCTGTAGCCTTCGGAGTCCGGCATGTACCAGTCCTATCCTTCCTCCCGTCAGGCGGACCTGCTTCTATTTGCCGATTTCGCGGTTCCCGAGGAACCCCGCCGGCTGCTGGTCACCACCCACGGCTGGCACGGGCAGATCAAGAAGGCGCACAGCGACAATGTCCCCACGGGCGCGGTCCCTCAGGACTGGTTCCAGATTTCCGTTGAGATGCGCGGGCGCGGCGATTCCGGCGGCCGGCCCGACTGCAACGGCTGGGAGCTGCAGGATGTGGTGGATGCGGTGGCCTTCGCGCGCCGGACGTTTGCCGATCAGATCCTGGATCCGCACCTGGTGACGCTGGTCGGCGGCAGCGGGGGCGGCTCGAACGTGATGGGGCTGCTGGGCAAGTTCCCCGACTTTTTCTGCCGGGCCCGCGCCGAGTGCGGCGTGAGCGATTTCGCGGTCTGGTACCGGAACGACACGGTGGGCGAATTCCGGGACGAGATGGACGTCTGGATGGGGACAACGCCGGACCTGGGTCCGGAGGCGTACGCCAGCCGAGGCGGCGTGACCACCGCCGGCAACCTGTGCACGCCGATTCTCCTGATTCATGGCGACCGTGATCCGCGCGTCCCGGTGGAGCAGTCGCGCCTGTTTGTGGACGCCGCCCGCCGGACGGGCAAGGCGCACCTGGTGACCTATTATGAATTGAAGGGGGTCGGCTATCCCGGCCACTTTGGCGGCATCACTCCCGCCCAGGAGGAGTTCCGGAAAAGGGAGGGCGACGCCTTTATTGCCGCCCCGCCTGTCCCCGCGGCTATCCCCGAGAAGGGCTTTTTCACGGTCGCCGGCTTCATCCGGACCCGCCATTTCGAGGTGGAGCTGGAAAACATCAACCGCGTGGGCGAACTGCACTACGATTTGAGTAAAAACAGCTTCAAATTGTATACCCTGAAGCCGTCCGTTGCCCGCCTTCGCGTTCGCCTGGCCGATGGGCGCTGGGAAACGCGGGAATTAGCCTCCTGTTGACAGGTTGTGTTCAAGTCCCTTCAGATTCCAAACAAGTCGGCTCGGGAGTTTGACAATCGAATGGCCTTCTGTTTACAACTTCATAGCTATTTCAATTGCAACTGGTTATGCATGAGCTTGCTGTTGAAAACCGGAGTGTGAGCGGCTTGGGGATATAGGGTGCAGGCCCCAGGGGGCAGTTATAAACAGCTATTCACAGCCGACTCTGTGAACAGGTCGAGCGGCAGGAGCAATTTCGCTGGCATAAACAAGAACCTTTATTGATAATGACAACGTGGTTTAATATTAAGGAGTGCGTTTATGACGCGGCGAGAGCGATTGACCCGATGTTACCGGCATGAGGAGCTGGACCGGCCCGCCGTTTTTACCCGGCCGGGGTACCCCCAAAATGATCCGTCGTACGACCGGCT
>CAXNFL010000095.1:0-7521 GCA_964201555.1 Kiritimatiellia bacterium | reverse complement strand
CCCACGTGTCCGTGGAGCGGCTGAGAAAGGTGTACGACGACGCCCATCCGCGCGCCTGAGGCGCGGCGGGGAAGGAACCCATGATCTGGTTTTTCTATAATCTCGTGTTCATCATCGGGTTTACCCTGATGCTGCCTCATTTCCTGCTCCGCATGAATAAGCGGGGCGGCTACCGCGATCGCTTCGGCCAGCGCTTCGGTCTTTTCGACCCCGAGATCCGGGGGCGGCTGGCGGCCGGCGGCCGCCTGTGGATTCACGCCGTGAGCGTGGGGGAGATGTATGTGGCGCTTGACTTCATCAAGGCCTACCGCCGGAGGGATCCCGCCGCCCGCTTCATCCTGAGCACCGTCACGTCCACAGGGCGGACCCTGGCCAAGGCCAAGGCTGATCCGGTCGATGTGGTCCTTTACTTCCCGCTCGATTTCCCCCTGTTTGTCAGGCGCGCGCTCGATGTCGCCCGGCCGCGGATCCTGATTCTGACGGAGGGCGAGCTGTGGCCTAACATCCTGCGGCAATGCGAGGCCCGCGCCATTCCGGTGGCGATCATCAACGGCCGGATGTCGGCGCGTTCGGCGCGCGGCTACCGGTTGTTCCAGCCCCTGACCCGCCGGATCCTGAACAGCGTGACCCGGATCTTTGCCCAGAGCGCCGCCGACCGCGAGCGCTACCTCGGGTTGGGCGCTGAAGCCGCCCGCGTGGAACGGCTTGGGTCCGTCAAATATGACCAGTGGCCGGATGCCGAGGCGGCCGGCCGGGCCGCGGCGCTCTTGAATCGGCTGGGCTGGCCGGCCACGGCGCTCATTCTGCTGGGGGGGTCCACCTGGCCCGGCGAGGAACGCGCCCTGGCGGAAGCGTTCAAGCGGCTGCGGGTCAGTCATCCCGGGTTGCGCCTGGTCCTGGTGCCCCGGCATGCCGAGCGGGCGGGGGAGGTGGCGGAGGAGCTGGGCCGACTGGGGCTGAAGGTGCTGAGGCGGTCGGCCGTCACCACGACGCCCGCGGCGGCGCCCGAGGTGCTGCTGGTCGATACGACCGGCGAATTGAAGGCCTTTTACGCGGCCGCCCACGTGGTCTTCGTGGGCAAGAGCCTGTTCGAAAACCATGGAGGCCAGAACTTCATCGAGCCCGCGGTCTACGGAAAGCCCATCCTGACGGGGCCGAACCTCGAGAATTTTCCGGCCCTATCAGGCGATTTCCTGGAGGCCGGGGCCCTGATTCAGGTGGCGGATGCCGACGCCCTGTTCGCCCAGGCGGACCGCTTGCTGGGTGATCCGGCCGGGCGGGTCGCGATGGGAGAGCGGGCGGCCGCGCTGGTGGCGAGCCGCCGCGGGGTCACTGAAGCAACGGTTGGCAAGGTGGCCGCGCTTGCCGGAGGAGTCCAATGAAACCCGACCCTGGTGTTTTTGAGGTGTTGGCCCGCGATCCGGGCTCGGCCGCCCGCTGCGGGCGGGTGCATACGGCCCATGGGCCGGTGGATACGCCCGTATTCATGCCCGTGGGCACGCAGGCCACGGTCAAGGCCATGAGCCCCGTCGAGCTCGAGGAGCTGCAGGTGCCGATCCTGCTGTCCAACACCTACCACCTCATCATCCGGCCGGGCATGTCCGTGATCGATGCCTGCGGCGGGTTGCACAAGTTTATGGACTGGAAGCGGCCCATCCTGACCGATAGCGGCGGCTTCCAGGTGTTCAGCCTGGCCGACCGCCGGAAAATCCAGGAGGACGGGGTGGCGTTCCGGTCGCACGTGGACGGGACGCTCCTGTTCCTGGGACCGGTGGAGGCCATGGACGCCCAGAGGCGGCTGGGCTCCGATATTGCCATGGTTTTTGACGAGTGTCCGCCGCATCCGTGCGACCATGATTATGCTTGCACGGCTGTTAAAAGAACCCTAACATGGGCGGCTCGATGTAAAGATCAGCCTCGCGCGGCGGGGCAGCTGGTTTTCGGGATCGTGCAGGGTGGCGTCTATCCGGATTTGCGCGCCCAGTGCGCCCGGGAGCTGGTGGACATCGGGTTTGACGGGTATGCCGTGGGTGGCGTGAGCGTGGGGGAGTCCGAAGCGGAGCTCCTCAACGGGATTGCGCATTCTGTCCCCGGTTTGCCGGAGGATCGGCCCCGCTACGTGATGGGGGTCGGCGATCTGCGGCAGATGGTGGACGCGGTGGCGCTGGGCGTGGACATGTTCGATTGTGTCATGCCCACTCGGATCGCACGCAACGGCGGCGCGTTTACGAAGCGCGGGCGCTACCCGGTCAAGGCGGGCCGGTACAAGGAAGATACCCGGCCGGTGGAAGAAGGATGCGCGTGCTATGCCTGCCGGCATTTCACGAGGGCCTACATCCGCCACCTGCTTCAGGCGGACGAGATCCTGGGGGTCCGGCTGCTGACCGTTCACAATCTGCACCGGTACATGACGGTGATGGCCGAGATGCGGCAGGCGATCGCGGCGGGCGCGTTCGCGGATTTCCGGGAAGAGTTTTTTGCGCACTACAAGGAGGAACAGGAATGACGGGTTTCATGACGATGAATAGTCTGGCCATGGGAACGCCTCCGGGCGGGGCGGGGCAGCAGGGAAGCATGCTGCCGATGATCGGGTACATGGTGATCTTTTTCGCCCTTTTCTATTTCCTGATGATCCGCCCGCAGGCGCGGCGCGAGAAGGAACGGAAGAAGATGATCGACGAGATGAAGACCGGCGACCGGGTGCTGTTTTGCGGCGGCATGCTGGGCACTGTGACGAATGTGAAGGAACAGGCGCTGGTCATCAAGATCGCCGACAACGTCAAGGTCGAGGTGGCGCGCGGAGCCGTTCTGCGCGTGCTGACGGCCGACGAAAACGTGGGCGATGTGGACGTGGCGAAGCAGGGTTAAGGACAGGAACCGGGAGCAGCTGCGGGTTATGGATAAGAAATTTATTCTGAAGTGGGTGATGCTGGCGGTGCTGGTGTTCGGGTCGATGGCCGTGATATGGCCGCCCAAGGACAAGATTCCGCTCGGTCTCGATCTGAAGGGCGGCTTGAGCTTCACCGTCCAGATCGACGAGGATTCCATACGGACCCAGGTCATGGAAGAAACCCCCGACCTGGCGCCCGAGCAGATTGCCACACGCCTCCCGGAGGCCATTAAAAAGGCCCAGGAGCGGGCGCTGGAGGTCATCCGCAACCGTATCGACGGCATGGGTATCTCCGAGCCCATCATCTACCCCGAGCAGCAGAGCCGCATCGTCATCCAGTTGCCCGGCATCTCGTCCAACAAGATCGAGGAGGCCACGCGCTCCCTTCAGAGCGCCGCGTTCCTCGAGTTCCGCCTGGTGCATCCCGACAACAGCGCCCTGGTGCAGAAGCTGTTCGATAGCCGCAAGGCGCCCGAGGGCTATGAGATTGTGACGCGGGACGACGAGGGCCGCGAGACGGAATACCTGGCCCGGACCGGCGCCCTGAAGGACCTCGACATCGACGAGGAATACAAGTCCAAGCTGGCGCACTTCCAGGCTCCCTTCGGCTACGAGCTGATGCTCGAGCGCCACGACCTGAACAAGCAGAAGGTCTATCGCCCCTTCTATGTGAACCGCAAGTCCGAGCTGGATGGCACGACGTTGCGCAAGGCCTATGTCGATTACCGCGGCGTGTCGCAGCCGGTGGTGGCCATTCAGTTCAACAAGAAGGGCGCCTCCAAGTTCGAGCGCTTGACGACCGATTTCGGCCCCAACGGCGCGCGTAATGCCAAGCCCGAGGGGCGCCAGCTGGCCATCATCCTCGATCGCTCGCTTTATTCCGCCCCCGTTATCCGCGAGCCCATCACCGGCGGCCATGCCGAGATCAGCGGCCGGTTCACGACGGAGGAGGCGCACTTCCTCTCCAACATCCTGAAGGCGGGCTCCCTTCCGGCGCCGGTTAAAATCGTGGAGAAGCAGCTGGTTTCGCCCTCGCTGGGCGAGGATGCCATCAACAGCGGCATCAAGGCCTCCCTCATCGGATTGCTGGCCATCGCCGTGTTCATGGCCCTCTACTACCGGATCCCCGGCCTGGTGGCCAACCTGACGTTGATCTTCAACATGATCATCATGCCGCTGGGCATGATTCTCGTGGCCGGCAGCCTGGGCGTCTTCGTGGCCGAGGCCCGCGCCGGAAGCAAGGTGGCGTTGCCCGTGCTGACCCTTCCCGGTATCGCGGGTATCGCGCTGACGATCGGTATGGCGGTCGACGCCAACGTGCTGATCTTCGAACGTATCCGCGAAGAATTGCGGGCGGGAAAGAACCTGGCGGCATCGATCGAGGCCGGCTTCGACCGGGCCTTCTCGGCCATTTTCGATTCCAATATCACGACCATTCTCACCGCCCTGGTGCTCTTCGTCTTCGGGTCGGGCCCCATTCGCGGTTACGCCGTGACCCTCTCCGCCGGTCTCATCGTCAGCTTGTACACCTCCGTGGTGGTGGGGCGGATGATTCTCGACCTGATCGCCTCCAAGACCAGCAGTACGGCCGTCTTGAAGATGACCTCGCTCGTGCCCGCCACCAGTTTCGATTTCATCGCGAAGCGGAAGGTTGCCATCACCCTTTCCGTCATCGTCATCGGCCTCACCCTGGGGTGGATGGGCTACAACGCCTGGGTCGATAAGAACCGCGTGTTCGGAATGGACTTTACGGGCGGCACGTCGGTGACGCTGTCCTTCGATAAGGACGTGCCCGTCGAGGATGTGCGCGCCGCCGTCGAGGGCGCCGGCATTCTCCAGCCTTTCATCCAGTACAAGTCCGCTTCCATGACCTCGTCGCGTTCGACGTTGCTGATCAAGGCCAGCACCTTGAAGGGCGAGCAGGGCACCACCGATGAGCGCATCAGCAAGGCCCTGACAGCTGCCTTTCCCCAGGCGAACTTCCACGTCCTGCAGGCGACCGTGGTCGGCTCGCAGGTCGGACGGGAGCTGGGCGGCAAGGCGACCACGGCGATGATCCTCTCGCTGCTGGTCATGATCATCTACATATCCTGGCGGTTCGAGTTCGGCTTTTCCCTCGGCGCCGTGGTGGCGCTGCTGCACGACGCCCTGATCACCCTCGGAATCGTGTTCCTGCTCGGCAAGCAGATCAACCTGACCGTGGTGGCGGCCATCATGACCATCATCGGTTATTCGGTGAACGACACGATCGTGATCTTCGACCGCATCCGCGAAGACGTCAAGCTGGTGAAGGGCAAGTCGTTCGTCGAGCTGTGCAATCTGAGCATCAACCAGACGCTGAGCCGAACCTTGCTCACGTCGACGCTGACGCTGCTGGCCGTGATTGCGCTCTGCATCTGGGGCGGCGGCGCCATCAATGATTTCGCGGTGACCATGTTGATCGGCCTCTTTGCCGGCACGTACTCCACCGTGTTTATCGCCACGCCGATCGTGCTGGCCTGGTACAACTACAAGACGCCCGATCTCAGCAAGAAGTAGGAATTAGGTATGGCGGAAAAGGAAGAACAGATCAAGGTTGACGGAGTCGTGGTCAAGGTTTTGCCGGCGACCATGTACACCGTGCGACTCGACAACGGGGGCCATGAAATTCTCGCCCACATCTCGGGCAAGATGCGCAAGAATTTCATCAAGATCACCACCGGCGACAAGGTCAGTGTAGAGATTTCCCCCTACGATCTGACCAAGGGCCGCATCACGTACCGTTACCGGACCTAGGTCAGTCCGAGCCGGCTCATGGCGGCCTTGAAATCGCGCGGAAGCGGGGCTTCGGCCCGGATGATCGCGCCTGTTTCCGGGTCTGGAAATTCAAGCTGCGCCGCGTGCAACATCTGCCGCGGCAGCTCCTGGTAAACCTCCGCCACCGGCGCGGAGTTGCCGTACTCCCGGTCTCCCAGCACGGGATGGCGGATCATCGCCAGATGTTTGCGGATCTGGTGCGTGCGACCCGTTTCGATTTTCACCTGCACATGGCTGGCCAGCTTGTTGGAGTCGAGCACGCGCAGGCGGGTCACCGCCGTTTGACCGTCCAGCGGGTTTTCGATGACCGTGTCTCCCGCCAGCTTTCCGGCCACCAGGGCGTGGTAGATCTTTCCGATCCGCCCGGCCCTGAACTCGTCCACCATTTTTTCAAAAAGGCGGTCATCGGCCGCAAACATCAGGCAGCCCGAGGTGTCCCGGTCCAGCCGGTGCACGGCCCTCAGTTCGGGCTTCCCCGTCATCTCCCTCAACCGGCTTTCGACGCTGTCGGGCCCATTGGACAGCAGGCCCGGCGGCTTGTCCGCCACCAGGTAGCGGTCGTCGCTGTGCAGGATCCGGATGGGCGCGGGCGGGGCTTCCTTGGCCGCCTCTTCCTGCAGGAAGACGGTGACCTGGTCGCGCGCTTTCAGCTCATGCCGGGCCATCCAGACCCGCCGGTCGTTGATGAATACATTGCGCCGGTCCAGCAGATCCTTGGCTTTTCGGCGGGAAACGGTCATGCGAACGGACAGAAAGGTGACCAGATCCTGCCCGGCCTCGCCGGGAGCCACCAGGAACGGTATTTTGCGCAAACTCATTTTTTATCGGCTCCTTCTTGAATTTCAAATGGGAATCATATATGCTTGCGAGTTCTTGATAAAGCCATAAACAGCATGGGGATTGTGCCCCCTTTCCGCGGGAGTCGTCGACTATGGACCCAGCGATCGTGTTGAAGCCGTTGCCGGAAATCGAAGAGTGGTTTCTCGCCCGCGTGGAGGAGTCGCCCCTGCAAGCGGACGAGTTGCTTGCCGTGTTGAAGGCCGCCGGCGCGGAAACCGACCGCCGGGCTTCCGCCGAATCATGGGCCGACCTGCTTCATGAGAGGCTGAAAAAAGACCACGACATAGCCCATGGCGCCGGTCTGGTCGAGCTTCGCGCCTCCTGGCTGAGGGGGAAATCCGAAGCCGATATCCGGAACGCGAGCGAGCGCTGGCTGACCGATCTCTTCTCCCGCGAGAATATGGGGCGCAATTTCGTTATCGGCGCCGGGTTCAAGGACGCCTTTCCGGTCGCCGAATGTTTCCGGCGGCTGCGGCTCCTGATGAGCCTGAAGCCCGGCGCGTTCTGCGTTCACAAATCGTGGGGGCCCGGCACCATCAAGCGCTTGGACGATTTTTATTCCAAGGTCGTGATCGATTTCGCCGGCCATCCCAACCACGAGATGGCTTACACGTTTGTGGCCGAGTCCCTGGAGTTGCCGGGAGACGACCATCTGCTGGCCATCCGGTTCCGGCAGCCCGCCAAGCTGGCCGCCCTGGTCCTGGAGCAGCCCGCCGAGGTCGTGCGCATGACGTTGCGCAGCTTCGGCTCCATGCCCATGGCCCGGCTCCAGCAGACGCTGTGCCCCGCGATCCTCCCCACCTCCGGGTGGAAGGCGTTCTGGGAGTCCGCCCGCCGCGGCCTGCTGGCGGCCGGCGATTGCGAAATCCCGGCCAAGAAGCTCGAGCCGCTCAAGCTGATCGATCGCGCCTCCTCTCCCGCCAATCGCTGGACGGCCCGCCTTCGCGAGGAGCGCCGCCTGGAAGTGCTGACGCAGTTCATGGAGGACTTGCTCC
>CAXNFL010000094.1:0-7538 GCA_964201555.1 Kiritimatiellia bacterium | reverse complement strand
AGGCCAACGAGAGCGCCCTGAGCCGCCTGACCCGTTCGGAAGGGCTCGTCTCGATCCTCATGCCGTCGCACAACCTGCAGGATGTCATTGCGGACAACATCCGGCGCGTGCACGAAGTCTTCAAGAACCGGGCGGCGTTTGAAATCCTGCCCATCGACGACGGCAGTTCGGACAACACCGCCGCCCGGATGCAGGAAGTGGCGAAGGAGTTGCCGGAGGTGAAGCCGGTTATCCTGGCGCACAACCTGGGCAAGGGCGGGGCCTTGCGGGCGGGATTCGAAAAATCAAAAGGGGCGTTCATTGTCTTTCTCGACGCGGACCTCGACCTGCCGCCCGACCAGATCCCCTCCTTTTTCGACCGCATGGAGGCCACCCGGGCCGACATCGTGATCGGCTCCAAGCTTCATCCCGAATCCACGCTGGACTATCCGCCCCTGCGCCGGCTCATCAGCTTTGTCTATTTCCTCTTCATCAAGCTGGCGTTCAGCCTGCCGATCCACGACACCCAGACAGGACTGAAGCTTTTCCGCCGGGCGCCCCTCGAATGGGCCTTCCCCCGCATGCTCGTGAAAGCGTTCGCCTTCGACCTGGAAGTGCTGGCCATTGCCGTTTCCCGCCATTTCACCATCACCGAAGCGCCGGTCCGGGTCGAGTTTCACGGCTCCTGGTCGGGCATCCCCGTCAAGGCCATCCGGTCGGTGCTGAACGATACGCTCGCCGTCTTCTACCGGCTTCACATTCTCCGCTACTACACCGCCATCCCGGATGTGCGACTCCCCGATCCGCCCCCGCTGGTCAGCATCGTCATCGCCTACCCGTCGGAGACGCACTACCTTCGCCAGTCCCTGGCGGGCATTGCGGCCCAGACGTACCGCCCCTACGAAGTGATCCTGCTGCCGGATGAGGCGGGCCGCCATCCCTGGCCGGAGCCGCTTCGCGAAATCCCGACGGGAAAGCGGAGGCCTGCCGAAAAGAGGAACATGGGGATCGCCGAAGCGCGCGGGTCGATCGTGGTGTTCCTGGACGACGACGCCTATCCCGCCCCCGACTGGCTGGAGCGGGCAATCGCCTACTTCACCATTCCCGGCGTGGTGGGCGTGGGCGGGCCCGGCGTCACCCCTCCGGACGACCCCTTCCTGGCGCAGATGAGCGGCCTCGTCTTCGCCTGTCCGCTGGTCTCGGGCGGAGCCCGGCACCGCTATGCGCCGGAGCGGGTGCTGGAAGTGGACGACTTCCCCAGCTGCAACCTCTTTGTCACCGCCGAGGCGCTCCGCCAGGCGGGCGGATTCCGGGTGGATTACTGGCCCGGCGAGGACACGCTTCTCTGCCTCGACCTCGTCCACACCCACGGGGGGCGGCTGGTTTACGAACCGCGCGCGCTGGTCTACCATCACCGCCGCCAGCTCTTCCTGCCGCACCTTCGGCAGGTCGGCCGCTACGGCCTGCACCGCGGGCTGTTTGCCCGCCGGTTCCCCCAGAACTCCCGTCGCCTGGCCTACTGGCTTCCCTCGCTGTTCGTGCTGGGATTGGCCGCGGGAGCCCTCCTCGCCCCGCTGCACGCCAGCCTCCGCGCCCTGTATCTCGGCGCCGTCTCCTTCTACCTCCTCGTCACGCTGCTCTACGCCTTCAACCGCCGCCCCTGGGCCTGGCTCATGGTCTGGCTGGGCGTCATGGCGACCCATGTGATCTACGGGGTGCGCTTCCTCCAGGGCTACCTGTTCGGCCGGACCCCGCGGGCCGTGAAAATCTTCGACCACCCCTCGGAACCCCGAAATCACGGAACGGCACCATGAAAGTCATGATCGGCTATCCTCCGCTGCCGTCCCCCAAAGGCGTGCCGCTGCTCTCCCAGAACCGCCAGTTCCAATGGTTCAATAAGCCGACCTACGTCTACCCCATGGTCCCCGCCTATGCCGCCACCCTGGCCGCGCAGGACGGCCACGAGGTGCGCTGGGCCGATGGCATTGCCCGGGGCTGGTCGCCGGAACAATTCGAGGCGGAGTTCCTCGCGTTCGATCCCGATGTGCTGCTGATCGAGTGCAAAACGCCCATTATCAAGGCCTACTGGGCCATTATCCGCCGCCTGAAAGGCTTCCGCGGCCGCGCCCGCATCGTCCTGTGCGGCGATCATGTCACCGCCCTGCCCGCCGAGTCCATGGCCGCCTGCCCGGTCGACTACATCATCACGGGCGGCAACTATGATTTCCGGCTCCGCGACCTGCTGCGGCATCTCGAAGGCCGCGGCGCCCTTCCGGCCGGCCTCTGGCACCGGGAAGGCGGCCCCGTCGCCTCCACCGGGCCGTTCACGCTGGACGACGATCTCAACACGCTGCCGTTCCTGGACCGCGACCTGACCCAATGGGGCCTGTACGCCTATGAAAACGGGAACTTCCGTTTCACGCCGGGCACCTACACCATGGTCGGCCGCGATTGCTGGTGGGGCAAATGCGCCTTCTGCTCCTGGACCACGCTCTACAACCGCTGGCGCTGCCAGACGCCCGAAAAGCTGGTCGATGAAATCGGCATGCTGATCGACACGTACGGCGTGAAGGAGATTTTCGACGATTCCGGCTGCTTCCCGGCGGGCCACTGGCTGCGCCGTTTCTGCGAGCTGATCGTGGAGCGGGGCTACGACAAAAAAGTGGTGCTGGGCTGCAACATGATTCCCGGGGTCCTGACCCAGGAGCATTACGACCTGATGGCCCGGGCCAACTTCCGGTTCCTCCTGTTCGGGCTGGAGTCGGCCAGCGCGGAGACGCTCAAGCGCATCCGCAAATGCGGGCGGGCGGAAGACATCGAGAACTCGATGCGCATGGCCAAGCGGGCGGGCCTCCAGCCGCATGTGACCTGCATGGTGGGCTACCCGTGGGAAACGGCGGCCCAGGCGCGGGCCACGGTGAACGCCACGCGCTCGCTTTTCGATAAGGGGTACATCGACACCCTGCAGGCCACGGTGGTGATTCCCTATCCCGGAACCCCGCTCTTCCAGGAGTGCCAGGAAAAGGGCTGGCTGAAGACGCTCGACTGGGACCGCTACGACATGCGGGAGCCCCTCATGAAGACGGAGATGCCGGACGCCGAGATCATGGGCCTGACGCGCGAAATCTACCGGTCCTTCCTGACCCCCCGCTTCCTGTGGCGGAAGATCCGCTCCATCCGCTCCTTCGAGGACGTCCGGTTCTTCTGGCGCGCCGGCTTGCGCGTGCTCGGACATTTACTGGATTTCAAATCTTAATCCGTTGACATTCGAGCCCCGGCAAGGCTATATTAACCACTCATTTCGGGCGATTAGCTCAGTTGGTAGAGCACTACCTTGACATGGTAGGGGTCACAGGTTCAAGTCCTGTATCGCCCACCAGATTTATTTATATGAACAAAACCCGCGTAGCCTCTTTGATCCGCCAGCTGCTCGAGGAGATCGGCGAAGACCCGACCCGCGAAGGCCTCCAGAAAACCCCGGAGCGCGTCGCCGCCGCCTGGGAGGAACTGACCCACGGCTATCGCCAGGATTTGAAACAGGTCATCAACGACGCTGTGTTCAAGTCCGAGGCGAACAACATGATCATCGCCCGGGACATCGAAGTGTACAGCGTCTGCGAACACCACATGCTCCCATTTATCGGCCACTGCCACATCGGCTACATCGCCAAGAACAAGGTGATCGGCCTCAGCAAGATGGCGCGCATCGTCGACATGTTCTCCCGCCGGCTCCAGATCCAGGAGCGGCTGACGGCCGAGATCGCGCACGCCGTCCGTGACGCCGTCGACGCGGAGGGCGTGGGCGTCGTCATGACCTGCCGCCACCTGTGCATGACCATGCGGGGGGTTGAAAAACACCGCTCGGCCATGACCACCTCCTCCGTGCTCGGAAGCTTTCACAACGATCAGGCCACGCGCCTCGAGTTCCTCACCCTGATCGGCCGCCCCGAAACCATTTAGCGCCGGGCGCTCCTGCGAAATTGGCTTGCGGTCCCGCGCCCGTTCGTTCATTCTTCCGGCAGACATTCCCGAACCCTCCCCGCGCCTGCGAGGATGGCATGCCTCTTCCCCTTCACCTGATCACCGGCCTCTGGGGCGAAGCCCTGGCCGCCGACTACCTCCGTAAACACGGATGGCGCATTCTGGCCCGGCGGCTTCGCCTGGACGCGCGCGATGAAATCGACCTGCTGGCCCGGGATGGCCAGTCGCTGGTCTTCGTGGAAGTCAAAACACGGCGCACCGACGAGTTCGGAAGCCCCATCCGAGCCGTGGATCGCCGCAAACGGCACGCCCTCTGCCGGGCCGCCCTGCGCTATATGCGCCGCCTCGCCGAACCGCCCGCGGCGTTCCGCTTCGATGTGGTGGAGGTGATCGGCCGCCCGCTGGTTCCAGGCCCGCGCATCCGGCACATCGAAAACGCCTTCCCGCTGGAACGGCGCTACTTCACGGTCCCCTGACCGTTCGCGCGCTTGCGGTCTTCCAGATAGGCGTGGATCCGCGTGGCGTCCTGGACCGGTCGGAAAGACCGCCGGTGCGCCGGCGAGGGGCCGTGTTCGAACAGGGCCTGGGTGTGCAACTGGGTTCCATAGCCCTTGTGCGCGGCCAGCCCGTAGCCGGGAAAACGCCCATCCAGTTCGACCATGAAGCGGTCGCGCATCACTTTCGCCACAATGCTCGCGGCGGCGATGGTCAGGCTCAGGGCGTCGCCATCGATGATCGGCGTGCAGGAATAAGGGATGAGGGGAATATGCGGGCCGTCAATCAGCACATGATCGGGCGCGTCCGCCAGGCCGGCCACCGCGCGGCCCATGGCCATGAACGTGGCTTGGAGAATGTTGTAGCGGTCGATCTCAAAAGCGTCGGCAGCGCCGATCGCCATATCCACGGCATCCAGGCCGCACAGGAGTTCAAAGCAGGATTCACGGCGCGCGGCCGTCAGCAGCTTGGAATCCTTGAACTCCTTCAGGAGCCCCCGGGCTTCGGCTTTCAGGAAGGCGGGTTCGAACACGAGGGCGGCGGCCACAACCGGCCCCGCCAGGGGGCCGCGGCCGGCCTCGTCCACGCCGGCCACCCGCACAAAGCCCCGCTGCCATGCCTGATGCTCGAATTGCAGCAAGTCGGATTAGGCCTTTGTCGTCTTCGCCAACCGGGCCTTCTTGCCGGAAAGGTTGCGAAGGAAATACAGCTTCGCGCGGCGCACGCGGGAGTGGCTTTCCACTTCCACCTTGGCCACGTGGGGGCTGTTCATGGGGAACACCTTCTCCACGCCGACGCCATGCGAAATGCGCCGGACCGTGAAGGACTCCTGCACACCGCCGCGCTTGATCGCGATGATGGTGCCGGCGAAAACCTGAAGGCGCTCTTTCTCGCCTTCCTTGATCTTCACGTGAACCTTGACAGTGTCACCGACCGCAAAGGTCGCCAGTTTTTCGGTCCGGGCGTTCTCGCGGTTAATCTTATCGATCATCTTGTTGATCATGGTCGTCACCTCTATTCAGCAAATCCGGCCTTCTGGCCAGCGTTCTCTGTTCCGCCTGCGCGCGTCTCCAACGCTCGATCTCGCCGTGGTGGCCCGAAAGGAGCACCTCGGGAACTTTCATTCCCCGGAACTCCGGCGGCCGCGTGTACTGCGGAAACTCGAGAAGACCGCTGCTGAAGGATTCCTCCTTCGTCGCGTGCTCCCCCGCCCCCAGCACTCCTGGCAGCAACCGCACCACCGCATCCACCACCACCGCCGCCGGAAGAACCCCGTTCGTCAGGACGTAATCCCCGATCGACAGCTCATCCGTCGCCAGCGCCGTTCTCACCCGCTCGTCAATCCCCTCGTAGTGTCCGCAAATGAACACCAGATGCGATTCGCGAGCCAGCCGTTCCGCCTCCCCCTGGGAAAACCGTCTTCCCTGAGGAGTCATCATGATCACGCGGCTTTCCGGCCGCCTGACCGCTTCCACGGCCGCAAAAATCGGCTCCGGCTTCATCACCATGCCCGGACCGCCCCCGAAGGGCCGGTCATCCGTGACCTGATGCTTGCCGGACGCGTAATCCCTCAAGTTCATCACCCGAACCCGGACTGCCCCCTGGGCCTGGGCCCGCTTGAGCATGCTCTCTTCCAGGAAACCGTTCAGCATCCCGGGAAAGATCGTGATGACATCAATCTCAAGCGTGCCGCTCATGGGCCCCATCCGGGCGTCCCGCCCGACCGTCGCCTACTTCTCGACGGCTGCCGCGGCAGGGGCCGCCGGAACCTTCTTGATCAGGCTGGCCACTGTGTCGCTCACAATTGCGCCCCTGGACGTCCAATGCTGGATGCGATCCATTTTAAGCAGATAATTAACCCCGGTCTTTTTGGGGTCATACCAGCCCAGAACCTCGATAAAGCGTCCGTCCCGGGGAGAGCGGCTATCCGTCGCCACCACCCGGTAGCTCACATCGTTGTTGGCGCCGGTGCGGCGCAATCTAATTTTAACCGACATTCGTATCCTCCTGAAAGCGTGTCATAATGCCATATCAGCGCCGACGTTGCAACTTTTTTTGCATCATACCTATCTTTTTCGCCATGAGCTTCGCCTGCTTGAACTGCCGGATCAGGTCATTTACATCCTGCGCCGTGGTTCCGCTCCCCTTCGCAATCCTCAGCCGGCGGCTCCCATTCAGGACATCCGGATGCCGGCGTTCCCGCACCGTCATGCTCTGGATGATAGCCTCGGCCCGCTTCGAAAAGCGATTCATCTCTTCCGTATTCAGCCCGCCCGCGCCCAGGGCCGCCCCGCCCGGAAGCATCTCCAGGATCTTCTCCAGGGGGCCCATCTTCTTCATCTGCTTGAACTGCCGGAGGAAGTCCTCCAGGTTGAAATCCTGCGTCCGGATCTTGCGCTCCGTCTCCGCCATCTCCGTCAGGTCCACGTTCTCCTGGACCTTCTCCACCAGGGAAACCACATCGCCCATCCCCAGGATGCGGGAGGCCATCCGGTCTGGATAGAACGCATCCAGCTGATCCTGGTGCTCGCCCGTGCCGGTGAAAAGGACGGGGCAGCCGGTGACGGAGCGGATCGACAGCGCCGCGCCGCCGCGGGCATCGCCGTCCAGTTTCGTCAAAATCAGGCCCGTCAGCCCCAGCTCCCGATTGAACGTTTCGGCCACGCTCACCGACTCCTGGCCGATGGCCGCGTCCACGACGAGAACCACATTGCCGGGCTTCACCGCCGTTTTAAACACCTTCAGCTCGGCCACCAGGTCCTCGTCGATCTGGAACCGGCCACCGGTGTCGAAAATCACCATGTCATGCCCCTGCCGCCGCGCCTCTTCCAGCGCGCGCAAGCCCAGCGAGGGCAGGCTCTCCCCGGGAATCGGCTTCATCAGCGCAACGCCGGCCTGGCCGGCCAGCACCTCCAGCTGGTCCACGGCCGCCGGCCGCCGCAGATCGCCCGCCACCAGCAGCACCCGCCGGCCCCGCTTTTTAAGCCAGCGCGCCAGCTTGCCCGCGGTGGTCGTCTTGCCCGAACCGTGAAGGCCGCACAGCATCAGCGTGGCGGGCGTGCCCCCCAGGTAGATCTCCGCCT
>CAXNFL010000093.1:0-7665 GCA_964201555.1 Kiritimatiellia bacterium | reverse complement strand
CATGTTCCGCATGGCCGGCCTGTTCGGCGGCGAGCGGCGCTCGTCGCGCGACAGCAAGAACAGCGGCGGCGGGGCGGCCCTGGCCATCATGCTGGCGGGGCTCGCCATCTGGCTGGTCGGCTACATCGGCGTCTTCTTCGCCAACCTGATCAAGAGCGCGGTGTCGCGCGAGCGGGAATACCTGGCCGACGCCTCGGCCGTGCAGTTCACCCGCAATCCCGGCGGCCTGGGCGGCGCGCTGAAGAAGATCGGCGCCTTGACGGCCGGGTCTCGCGTGACGGCCGTGCGCGCGGCGGAAGCCAGCCACCTGTTTTTCGCGGAAGGCGTTGGCCACGCCTGGCTGAATCTGCTGGCCACGCATCCGCCGCTGCTCGAGCGGATCAAGCGGCTCGATCCTTCCTTTGACGGCCAGTTCGAGAAGATCCGGCTGAGTCCGGACGCGTCGGCCGAGAAGTCTTCTTCCCGGGCGTCCCGCGCGGCCAATGTGGCCGGCCTGGCCGGAGCGGCGGCGGTTGCGACGGATCGTGTCAAGGTGGACTCGCTCTCGCAGCAGGTGGGCTCCCAGGGAAGCGAATATCTGGAGTTTGTCCGCCAGTTCATCGGCAACCTGCCGGCGGGGCTCAAGGAGGCCTGGAGCAGCGTGCGCGACTCCAGGGCCGTTGCCTTTGCGCTGCTGCTCTCTTCCGACGCCAAGACCCGCCACCAGCAGTTGGAGCTATTGGAAAGCCGGGGCGGGACGCCCTGTCGCGAGCTTTCGGAATCCATGATTCCCCTGATCCGCCAGGTGCCCCGGAATGGGTTCCTGCCGCTGGGCGATCTGGCCATGGGCACGCTGCGGCAGATGCCGGCGGATGAATACGAAACCTTCCGCAGCACCGCCATGGCGCTGGCCGCCGCCGATGAGCGGATCGACCTTTTTGAGTACGCCTTTCTGCGCATGATGGTGCGCCGCCTGGATTCCGCTTTCGGCCGCGGCCGCAAGCCCGGCGCGATGATCACGCGGCTGGCGGATGTCCGGGCCGAATGCGCCGTGCTGCTGGGCGGCCTGGCCCGCTTCGGGCAGGGCGACGAAGGGGCGGCCCGCAAGGCTTTTCAGCCGGCCATCGATCGCCTTTTCCTCGGGCTTCCCGTCGAGATGCCGCCTGCCTCCGGCTGCACGCTGAAGAATGTGGACGAGGCCCTGGGCCGGCTGGCCGATCTGCGCCCCACGCTCAAGGAAGCCGTGCTGGATGCCTGCGGCATGTGCGCGGGACATGACGGCCATGTCAGCATTGAAGAGGCCGACCTTCTCAGGGCCGTGGCCGATGCGCTTGAATGCCCGATTCCGCCGCTTTCGCTCAAGGCGTGAAGAATAGCTGATAGCGGATAGCTGATAGCGGATTAGAGAAAAGCGGACGCTACAGATTTCCGAACGGATTGTTGCTGAAGTTGTTTCCGCCGCCTTTGGGAGGCGAGGACGGGCGAGGAGCCTGGGGCCTGTTCGGCCCGGACGGGCGAGGGGCGCCGCCGTTCTGTGCGGGGCCCGGGCCCTGGGTGGCGCGCGGCTGTGTCCGTGCGCTGAGGGCGATGCGCTTTCTCGCGGCATCCACGTCCAGGACGCGCACCTTGATCTTATCGCCGGCCTTGACCACGTCGGCCGGATCGGTGACATACTTGTCGGCCAGTTCCGAAATGTGAACCAGCCCGTCCTGGTGGACGCCGATGTCCACAAAGGCGCCGAACGCGGTCACGTTCGTCACAAGGCCTTCCAGCATCATGCCGGCCTTGAGATGTTCGATCTCCGTCACGCCGTCCAGGAAGGCGGGCTTTTCAAAGACGGCGCGCGGGTCGCGCCCCGGCTTCTTGAGCTCGGCGATGATATCGCGCAGCGTCGGCTCGCCCACCGACTCCGAGACGTATTTCCGGATGTCGATCTTGTCGGCCAGCTCCGCGTTGCCCACCAGCGCGGCGAGCGGCGTTTTGAGGTCGGCGGCCATCGTTTCCACGAGCGCGTAGCGCTCGGGGTGGACGGCGGAGGCGTCGAGCGGATTCTCCGAGCCGTGGATGCGCATGAAGCCGGCGGCCTGCTCGTAGGTTTTGGGGCCCATCCCCGGCACCTTGAGCAGCTGCTTGCGGTTTTTGAAGGCGCCGTTGGCGTTCCGGGTTTCCACGATTTTCCTGGCCATGCCGGCGCCGATTCCGGACACGCGCGACAGGAGCGGGGCGCTGGCGGTGTTCAGCTCCACGCCCACATGGTTCACGCAGCTGACCACCACATCGTCCAGCTTTTGAACGAGCAGGGGCTGGTGCACATCGTGCTGGTACTGGCCCACCCCGATGGCCTTGGGATCGATCTTGACCAGCTCGGCCAGGGGGTCCTGGAGGCGGCGGCCGATCGAGATGGCGCCCCGGATGGTCAGGTCCAGGTCCGCGAACTCTTCGCGCGCGACTTCCGAGGCGCTGTAGACGCTGGCGCCGGATTCGTTCACGGAGATGACGAGCACGTCCTTGATGCCGCCCTTGACCAGCGTCTCGCGCACGAAGGTTTCGGTTTCGCGGCCGCCCGTGCCATTGCCGACGGCGAGGGCGAAGGGCTGGTATTTCTTGACGAACTTGAACAGCTCGACCCGGGCTTCGGTTTCCTTCCGGTCGCCCTGGCTGGGGTAGATCGTGGTCGTTTCCAGGAACTTGCCGGTCGCATCGAGGGCCGCGCATTTGCAGCCGGTGCGGAGGCCGGGGTCGATGCCGATCACGGATTTTTCGCCGAGCGGGGCGGAGAGGAGGAGGTTGCGCAGGTTCTGCGCGAAGATTTCCACGGCGGCCCGGTCGGCCTTCATCTTGAGCTCCACCGTGACATCCACTTCGACGCTGGGCGACAGGAGGCGCTTGTAGGCGTCCTCGAGGGCCAGGCTCAGGTGGGTCGCCCACGGCGAGCCCGGATTCAGCTTGAAGGCGCCGGCCATGCGGCGGACCAGGGGCTCGGAATCCACGGCGATTTTGCAGCGCAGGACGCCCTCGTTCTGCCCCCGGCGGATGGCCAGGAAGCGGTGGGAGGGGATGGTGGAGACCTTTTCCTTGAAATCGTAGTACTGCTCGAACTTGGTGGGCTCGGCGGGCTTGGGGTCGGTGACCTCCGACTCCAGGACGCCTTCCGTGGCGTAGGCCTGGCGGACCAGGCCGCGGATATCGGCGTCTTCCGCCGCCCATTCGGCCATGATGTCGCGGGCGCCGGCCAGGGCTTCCTCGGTCGAGGCCACGCCCTTTTCGGCGTTCAGGAAGGCGGCGGCTTCGGTCGCCGGCGCGCTGGTTCCCTGATCGCGAATTTGCTGGGCGAGGGGCTCCAGCCCTTTTTCGCGGGCGATCATGGCGCGGGTGCGGCGCTTGGGCTTGAAGGGCAGGTACAAGTCTTCCAGCACCGTCTTGGTCCCGGCGGCCAGGATTTTGGCGCGGAGCGCGTCGGTGAGCTTGCCCTGCTCCTCGATGGAGCGGAGGATCACGCTCCGGCGGTCTTCCATTTCGCGGTGATAGGCGAGGCGCTCCTGGATCTTGCCGATCTGGACTTCATCGAGGTTGCCGTGGGCTTCCTTGCGGTAGCGGGCGATGAAGGGGATGGTGCTGCCTTCGGCCAGCATGCGGGCGACGGCGATGATCTGGCGGGGGGTGATTTTGAGTTCTTCGACGAGCAGGGGGATGGATTCCATTCCCTGGTCTTTATCGGGCGTTTCGGCAACCATGCGGGCAAACTCCTTGGGTCCATTGCAAAAGGTTTATTTTCATGTAATCGAACGGGCCGCACAAGACAAAAGCGGAGCGAAGCCGCAGTTTTAATCGGCGGCCGGCGGGTTGGCGGGAGGCGGGGACGGGTGGTTGGACCGCCAGCGCATCTGGCGCGCGATGCCCATGAGGATGGTCACGTCGTCGACGGTCATTTTGCCGCGCGACCAGACCCGGCGCAGGCCGAGCATCATGTGGTCGGCCTTGTCGTCGTTCATGAAGCCGATATCGAGCAGGATTTCGCGCCAGATGGCGAAGAGCCGCTCGCGCAGGTCGGCCGGGGCTTCGGCCGATTTTTCCACCGGCGGCTCGAAGGTCCCCGTCGCCGTGAACACCTCGTAGGCGCAGACCATGACGGCCTGGGCGAGGTTCAGCGACACGTAGCCGGGATGGGAGGGGATGCGGATCAGCTGGGTGCAGAGGGCGATCTCCTCGTTGGAGAGCCCCTTGTCCTCGCGCCCGAACACGAGCGCCACGGGCCCCTGCTCGGCCGCTTCCAGGGCCCGGGGGGCCAGCTCGCGCGGGGAGGCGGCGTGCTGGCGGTACAGGCCGATGCGCGCGGTGGCGCCCATGACGAGGCCGCAATCGGCCACGGCTTCGGCCAGGGTCGCCACTTCGCGCCGGGCCTCCAGGATGTGGCCGGCGCTCACGGCCATCTTCCGGGCCTCCTCCATGTCCAGGCCCGGAGGGGCCACCAGGACCAGGTCGCTCAGCCCGGTGTTGGCCATGGCGCGGCAGACCGATCCGACATTGCCGCCATAAAGCGGCCCGACCAGCACGATTCGGATGCGGTCCAGGCGGGGCATGGGCGGGATTCCTTTCTGTTTGTCAGCGCAAAACGAACATGATACCTTGGCTTTCTCATGGACTCAACTCAAACCTAGGCCTGCCCTGATGGGCGGGCCGGAGGAGCGGTGATGGACGAATTGCTCAAGTTGTTGCGTCAGAACGCGATGGAGACGCCCGAGAATCTCTCGCGCCTGCTGAATATTCCCGAGGATGAGGTTCGCGCCAAGGTCCGGGATTACGAGCAGAAGGGCGTGATCCGCGGGTATCACGCCATTGTCAACGAAGAGTTCCTGGAGCTCGAAGTGGTTCACGCGGTCATCGAGGTGAAGATCACCCCCGAGCGCGACGGCGGCTTCGACCGCATCGCCTCGCGCATC
Source organism: Kiritimatiellia bacterium (assembly GCA_964201555.1). Classification (GTDB taxonomy): domain Bacteria; phylum Verrucomicrobiota; class Kiritimatiellia; order CAIKKV01; family CAIKKV01; genus CAIKKV01. The sequence continues at coordinate 2,746 of CAXNFL010000093.1, read as the reverse complement.
GCCCGGTTCACGGAGGTCGATTCGCTGTTCCTCATGTCCGGCGGGTACGACCTCTTGGTGTTCGTGTCGGGGCGCACGCTGAAGGAAGTGGCCGCCTTCGTGGCCGCCAAGCTGTCGACCATGGAGGGGGTTGTTTCCACGGCCACCCATTTCATGCTCAAGCCCTACAAGGATCACGGCATATTGATGGAAGAGAAGGACACGCATGAGCGGCTCAAAGTCTCCCCGTAATCCCGTTGCCGACTATCTGAGGGATGTGCCGCGGTCCGGCATCCGCGACTTTTTCGACCTGGTCAGCTCCCGCAAGGACGTGATCAGCCTCGGCATTGGAGAGCCCGATTTCGTCACGCCGTGGCGCATCCGCGAGGCCTCGATGTTCGCCCTGGATCACGGGGCCACGAGCTACACGTCGAACCGCGGCCTGCTGAAGCTGCGCCAGGGCATTTCGGCTTATATCGAGCGCGCCTTCGGCGTGTCGTACGATCCGGCGACGGAGATCCTGATCACGGTGGGCGTGAGCGAGGCGCTCGACCTGGCCGTGCGGGCCCTCTGCAATCCGGGCGACGAAGTGCTTTACCACGAGCCGTGCTACGTGTCCTACCCGGCGGTGGTCACCTTCGCCCATGCGAAGCCGGTGCCCATTCCCACGCATCGCGAGCAGGGCTTCGGCCTGACGCGGGCCATGATCGAGCCGCACCTGACCGCCCGGTCGCGCGCCCTGATGCTGAACTTTCCCACCAACCCCACGGGCGCGGTGATGAACCGGCGCGACCTGCAGGGCATCGCCGAGCTCGCCGTGGAGCGCGACCTGGTGGTGCTGGCCGACGAGATCTATTCGGAGCTGACCTACGAAGGGGAGCGCCTTTCCATCGCCTCCATGCCGGGCATGAAGGAGCGGACCGTTTTCCTGCACGGCTTTTCCAAGGGCTGGGCCATGACCGGGTTCCGCCTGGGCTACGCCTGCGGGCCGGCGGAGCTGACCGAGGCGATGATGAAGATCCACCAGTACACGATGCTGTGCGCCCCGATCCTGAGCCAGGAGGCGGCAAACGAAGCGCTCAAGAGCGACGCGGACACCGAGGCCATGCGGCTCTCCTACGAGAAGCGGCGCAATTTCATTTACGCCGGGCTCAACGAGATCGGCCTTCCCTGCCACAAGCCGAACGGCGCCTTCTACGCGTTTCCCTATATTGGGGACTACGGGCTGACGTCGAAGGACTTCGCCCTGCGCCTGCTGGATGAGGAGAACGTGGCCTGCGTGCCGGGTTCGGCCTTCGGCGAGTCGGGGGAGGGCTTCCTCCGGTGCGCCTACGCCACCTCGATGGAGGACATCCGCGAGGCCCTGCTGCGCATGGGCCGCTTCGCCGGCCGGCTGAAGGCAGGCGCTTGAACGGGGCCGTCCAGGCCCCGGCTCCGCCCCGTTTTTCCCGTCCGGAATGGACGGTCACTAAAACGTTTTTCCTGCTCATCCTGGGCGGAGCCCTGATCCTCACCCTGCCGGTGTCCCATCCCGGCTATGTGTGGATGAATCCCGTGAACGCCCTGTTCACGGCCACCAGCGCCACGTGCGTGACCGGGCTGACCGTGGTCGATACCGGAACCGCGTTCAATCTGTTCGGGCAATGGGTGATCCTGGGGCTGATCCAGGTGGGCGGGCTGGGCCTGATGACGCTGGCCACCTTCCTGCTGCTGGTGGTGGGGCGGCGGATGAGCTTGTCGAACGAGAGCACCATGCTGCTGACCCTGGGGCTGGGCCGGGCCTCGGGCCTGAAGCTGGTGATGTGGAAGACGATCCTGTTTACGATCCTCTTTGAGACGACGGGCGCGGCCATCCTGTTCTGGCGGTTTTCCACGTTTCACGGCATGCCGGCCGGGCAGGCCGCCTATGCGGGGGTTTTTCACGCGGTCAGCGCCTTTTGCAACGCCGGATTTTCCATTTTCCCGGACAACCTGGTGGCCTACCGCGAGGATCCCTGGATTGTGCTCACCCTGGCGGCCCTTCTGATCTCGGGGGGGCTCGGGTTCATCGTCTGGCATGAGCTGACGGAGATCAAGTTCTGGCGCCTCAAGACGCTGCGCGGTTCGCTCTCGCTGCACACCCGTCTGGTGCTGGTCACCACCGGCGTTCTCATCGCGCTCGGTTTCCTGGGCTTTCTTGTACTGGAATGGCGCCACACCCTCGCCGAGCTGCCCTATTCGAAGCGGATCCTGGCGGCCTTCTTCCAGGGCGTCACGCCCCGCACCGCCGGCTTCAACGTGGTGGACATGGGGCAAGTCACTCCGCAGACGCTGTTTTTGACGATGGGGTTGATGTTCATCGGCGGGGCCCCCTGTTCGACGGCGGGCGGCATCAAGCTGACCGCGATCGTCGTGATGGTGCTGTCGCTTCGAACCATGGTGCGCGGCCGGCGCGATGTCTATTTCGGCAACCGAACGCTTCCGGATTCCGCCGTCCGGGAGGGGCTGGCCATCTTCGTGCTCTCCCTGCTGCAGGTCGGCCTCATCTTCAGCTTTCTTCTTTTCACCGAAAAGCTCGACGGCATGGTCGGCCGTTTTGGAAGGGTGGATTCCATTTTATTCGAGACGTTTTCGGCTTTTGGAACCGTCGGGCTTTCCACGGGGTTGACGCCGCAGCTTTCCCTGCCGGGGCAGGTGGCTCTGAGCGTGATGATGTTTCTGGGCCGGTTGGGCCCCGTGATGATCGCGTCGATCATCGGCGGCAAGGTGGTGCAACAGCGGATCCGGT
>CAXNFL010000092.1:0-7762 GCA_964201555.1 Kiritimatiellia bacterium | reverse complement strand
TTGTGCCTCCCGTCGCGCCTCCCGCCCCTGTCGTCGAACCGACTCCTCCTGTCCCGCCGCCTGCGGCCCCGGCTCCGGTTGAACCTCCGCCTCCGGCCGCTCCCGCGGCCAAGCCTCCGGTCCGCATGGCGCCCGGTTATCCGGTCCCTCCGGCCAAGCCGGCCGCTCCCCCGGCCGCTCCTGTCAAACCGCCTATTCGCATGGCGCCGGGCTATCCCTTGCCCGGCACGCAGGCGCCGGCCCCGAAGCCGCCTGTGCGCATGGCCCCCGGGTTCACCCCCAAGCCGCCCCCGCCTCCGCGGCCGGCTCATCCGAATGCTTCTGCCCGACAAATGCCTCCCCCTGGGGCCCCCCGGCATCCGAACGCCTCTCCGCGGCAGACTCCTCCGCCCCGGCCCGCGCATCCGCAGGCCAGCTCGGTAGTCACCCCGCACCCGCGTCCGGCCATGCCGCCGGCGAATGCCGCCCCGGTCGCTCCGCCGCCGCCGGCCCAGCCCGTGGCGCCCAAGCCTGTGGTGCCCGCCGTGCCCGCCGGCCCCCAGAAGACGCTCACGCTCAAGGCGGTGACCTCCGTCAAAGAGCTGGCCGAGCTGCTGGGCGTGAAGCCCAATCTCCTGATCGCCGAGCTGATGAAGATGAACATCCTGGCGTCGATCAACGAGCGGCTGGACATCAAGATCGCGCAGCAGGTGGCCGAGAAGCACGGCTTCCTCGTCGAGCGGGAGAAGAAGCCCGAGCACACCGCGGTGCCGATGCACAAGCAGGAGCTCAAGGAGGACGCGGACAAGCCCGAAGACCTCCAGCCGCGCCCGCCGATCGTCACCGTCCTGGGCCACGTCGATCATGGCAAAACCTCCCTGCTTGACCGCATCCGCAAAACCAATGTCACCAAGGGTGAATCGGGCGGCATCACGCAGCATATCGGCGCCTCCACGGTGCAGATGAAGAGCGGCCAGGCCATTACGTTCCTCGACACCCCCGGCCATGCCGCGTTTACCGCCATGCGCGCCCGCGGCGCGAACCTGACGGACATTGCGGTGATCGTGGTGGCGGCGGATGACGGCATCATGCCGCAGACGCTGGAAGCCATCAAGCACGCCCAGGCGGCCAAGGTGCCGATGATCATTGCCATCAACAAGATCGACTTGCCGGCCGCGAACCCCGAGCAGGTCAAGCAGCAGCTGGCCGCGAACGGGCTGACCCCGGAAGACTGGGGCGGCGAAACGATTTGCTGCGCCGTCAGCGCCGTCACCGGCGAGGGCGTTGAGCACATGCTCGAGATGATCCTCCTGCAGGCCGAAATCATGGAGCTGAGGGCCAATCCGAAGCGCCGCGCCAAGGGCGTGGTGATCGAGGCCCAGCTGGAGCAGGGCATGGGCCCCACGGCCAACGTGCTCGTGCTCGCCGGCACCCTGAAGCTGGGCGACGCCGTCCTGGTCGGGGCTCACTGGGGCCGCATCCGCGCCCTGATCAACGACCGCGGGGAGCGCGTCAAAGAGGCCGGGCCTTCGACCCCGGTCAAATGCCTCGGCCTGTCGGGCGTGCCCGAAGCCGGCGGCGAGTTCGTCGTCTGCCAGGACGACAAGTTCGCCCGCGACCGCGCCGCTGAAAATGCGATCCGCGTCAAGGGCGAGCAGATGAACGCCCCGAAGAAGGTGTCCCTGGAATCGCTCTACGAGGCGCTCCAGGAGCAGATCCGGCTGGAGCTCAAGATCATCCTGAAGGCGGACGTGCAGGGATCGGTGGAAGCCGTCCTTCACGGGCTGGAGGGGATCAAGAGCGAAAAGGTCGTGCTGAACGTCATTTTGAGCGGCGCGGGAAACATCACGGCCAACGACGTGCTTCTCGCCAAGGCTTCGAGCGCCATCATCCTCCAGTTCCGCGTGGGCCGGGAGGCCAATGTGGCCCAGATGGCCAAGCACGAGGGGGTCGAGATCCGCCAGTACGATATCATCTACGCCTTGATCGATGACGTGCGCGACTCCATGGCGGGCCTGCTGCCGCCGGATCTGGTGGAGCACGTGCTGGGTCATGCCGAGGTGCTGAAGGTATTCTCCCTGTCCAAGGGAACGGTCGCGGGCTGCATCATGAAGGATGGGCACGCCTATTCACGCTCCAAGCTCCGGGTCCTGCGCGCCAAGGCCACCGTTCATGACGGCACGCTCTTCTCGCTTCGCCGGTTTGAAAACGACGTCAGCGAGGTCAAGGATTCGCAGGAGTGCGGTATTCGCGTGGAGAACTTCACGGCATTCCAGGAGGGGGATATCCTGGAGTTCTACGAGATCGAGAAAAAGACCCCTCATTTGTAAGAAAGCCGGCCTGCGTCATGAAGACCGACCGACTGGTCCGCGTCAATGAACTGATGAAACGGGAGATTGGTGAATACCTCTCCCGCACCATCAGCTTGGAACGTGACGGCTTCGACCGGAGCATTCTCACGGTCACCCACGTCATGGTGAGCACCAACTTCCATACGGCCCGGGTGCTGGTCTCCATTTTCGGCCATGAGCGGGAGCGGCCCTCCATCCTGGGCAAGCTGGGCCGCCACCGGTATGACATCCAGAGGCACCTCGCCGACAAGATCAAGCTGAAGTACACGCCCCGGCTCACCTTTGTGATCGACACCTCGCTCTCCGAAGGGGACCGCATCCTGTCGCTTCTCGACAAGATGGGGCCGCTCACGGGATCCGGCGACGAGGGATCCGGGCCGGAGGCCACGTGAGGCGACTTCATTTTGACGGCCCGCCGATGCCGGACGGCCTTATCCTGATCGACAAGCCCGCGGGCCCGACTTCGCACGATGTGGTGGACCTGATCCGCCGGCGCTTCCAGATTCCCAAGGTCGGCCATGGCGGCAGCCTGGATCCCCAGGCCACCGGGCTGCTGGTCATCATGATCAACAAGGGCACCAAGGTGTCCAACCTGTTCCTGGGTTCGGACAAGGAATACGAAGGCACCTTCCGGCTGGGGCTTACCACGGACAGCTATGATTTGGACGGCCAGGTGACCTCCACCGCCGACTTCAGCGGCATCACCCGCGAGCGGATGGAAGCCGAGCTCGCCAAGTTCCAGGGCGACATGATGCAGATGCCCCCCATGGTCTCGGCGATCAAGAAGGGCGGGGTGCCCCTCTACAAGCTGGCCCGGGCCGGGGAGACCGTGGAGCGCGAGCTCCGCTTCATTCATTTGTACGAGTGCTCCCTGCAGAGCTTTACCCCGCCCGATGCCGATTTCCGGGTCCGTTGCACGAAGGGCACCTATGTGCGCTCGATCTGCCACGACCTGGGCCAGGCGCTGGGCTGCGGGGCCGCGCTGGCCCGGCTGCGCCGCACGGGGTCCGGCCGGTTCCGTGTGGAAGCGGCCCTGCCGCTGGATGCGGCCCTGGCCCTGAGCCGCGCCGATTTTGCCGCCCGCATCCTGCCGCTGGGGCAGGCTTTGCCGAACGCGTAACCGATCATGAGCATTCCCGTTCGCCATCATCTGCACGAGCTTCCCCGGACCGGCCAGCCCCTGTGCCTGGCCGCCGGATTTTTTGACGGCGTGCACCGCGGCCACCGGCGTGTCATCGAGGCGGCGGTCCGCCGCGCGAAGGCGCGGGGCGGACCGTGCTGGGTGTTGTCGTTCGACGATCATCCCCGGAAGCTGACCCGCCCCGGCGCGGCGCCCCTCATGCTGACCAGCACGCCCCACAAGCTTCGCCTGTTCGAGGCGCTGGGCGTGGATGGCTGCCTGCTGCTGCCGTTCACGGCGGAGCTGGCGGCGCTGCCGCCGGGCCGCTTCCTCGAGCGGCTGCGCCGCTCGGCCCCCGATTGGAAGCTGATTTCGGTGGGCGCCGACTGGCGCTTTGGAAGCAAGGGGGCGGGGGATGTGGCCCTGCTGTCCCAATTCGGCCGCGCGCATGAACTGGAGGTGCTGGCCGTTCCGCCCGTGCGCTGGCGGGGGCAGTCCGTTTCCAGCACCCGCATCCGCGAAGCGATCCGCAAGGGCGCCGTCGGCGGGGCCGCCTCTCTGCTGGGCCGTCCGTTCAGCGTGCTCGGCTCCGTGGTCAAGGGCGGCGGCCTGGCCCGCGGGCTGGGCTTTCCCACGGCCAACGTGGCTCCGCTGAACGAGGTCCGGCCCGCGGACGGGGTGTATGCCTGCTGGGCGCGCCTGGCGGACGGCTCGTTTCATCCCGGCGTGATGAACGTCGGGCACCGGCCGACGCTGCAGCCGGTGACAGGCGAGGACCCGGCCATGGAGATCCACCTGATCGGCTTTGACGGCCATCTCTATGGCCAGACGATCGAGGTCTTTTTCATTCGCCGCCTGCGGGCGGAGCGGCGATTCCCCTCCATCGAGGCCATGGCGGCCCAGGTGCGGCGGGACATTGCCGAGGCCCGCCGGAAGCTCTCGGGAGGCGCCTCGAAAAAAGCTTGCGAAGAATGCTTTACAAAAGGCGTGCGGGTTCGCTATAGTGACGGCCCAAAACATTAACGGTGATTAAGGCAAGAGGTAGGTTGGTTCATGGATAAGGCACAAAAAGCGACCGTCAAGCAGGATTACCAGCTGCACGACAAGGATACGGGTTCTTCCGAAGTGCAGGTTGCCCTGTTGACCAAGCGCATTGAAAGCCTCACAGAGCACCTCAAGGGCCATCGCAAGGATCACAGCTCCCGTTACGGCCTCATCAAAATGGTGAGCGCCCGCCGCCGCCTGCTCAATTATCTCAAGAGCAGGGACGACGAGCGGTATCAGGCGCTGATCAAGCGTCTGAGCATCCGCCGGTAAGACGGCTGCGGGATTCTGAATAAACTGCGATAGGCACTGGTCCTGCTCCTGTTCGGCTATTTCCGACGGATCGGCGCCTTCACCCCTTTTATAAAAAAAGAAGAAAAAGGAAGGTCATGAAGGATACGAAAACCGTCCAAGTCACCATCGGTGACAAAACCCTCACGCTGGAATCCGGACTCCTGGCCCGGCAGGCCGGCGGGGCCGTCACCCTCACGCTGGGTGAGACCGTCGTCTTTTCAGCCGCCACGATGGCCTCGTCCATCCGCGAAGGCATCGACTACTTCCCCCTCCAGGTTGAATATCGCGAGAAGTTCTACGCCTCCGGCAAATATCCGGGCGGCTTCTTCAAGCGCGAATCCCGGCCCTCGGAAAAGGAAATCCTGACCGCGCGTTTCACGGACCGGCCGCTCCGCCCCCTGTTCCCCGAGGGGCTCCGCAACGAGGTTCAGATCGTCAACACGCTCCTCTCCGCCGACGGGGAGAATGAGTCCGACGTGCTGAGCATCACCGCCGCCAGCGCCGCGCTGACCCTTTCCGACATTCCCTTCGCGGGACCTCTCGCCGGCGTGCGCGTGGGCCGCGTGGAAGGCCGTTTCATCATCAATCCCACCCAGAAGGAGCAGGCCGCCAGCGATCTGGACCTGGTTTATGCCGGGTCGCGGGAGCTGCCGATCATGATCGAAGGCGCGGGCGACGAAGTGCAGGAGGCCGATCTCGTGGCCGCCATGCGCTTCGCCCAGGAAGCCTGCACGAAACTGGTGGACGCCCAACTGGCGCTGCGCAAGGCCATGGGGCTTCCGGACAAGAAGGTGGAGACGGCTCCGGCCGCCTCGCCGATGCTGGATGCGGCCCGTGAACTGGTGGGCGCCAAGCTCGCCGACGTGCTGCTGATCCCCGGCAAGCAGGACCGCCAGAATGCGGTGACGACGCTCAAGGCGGAACTCAAGGCCAAGCTCCTCGAGAAGAAGCCCGAGATGACCTCCGAAGAGTTCCGGTCCGCGTTCGATCAGCTCGAGATCGAAACCGTGCGCCGCAATTTCCTGGAGAAGGGCAAGCGTCCGGACGGCCGCGGCGCCGACGACCTGCGCCCCCTCTACGCGCAGACCTCGCTGCTTCCGCGCGTGCACGGCTCGGCCCTGTTCAACCGCGGGGAAACCCAGGCGCTTGGCACGGTCACGCTGGGCACCGGCTCGGACGCCCAGGACATGGACGCCATCACGGGCGGCGCCACCAAGAAGAGCTTCATGCTCCACTACAACTTCCCGCCCTATTCCGTCGGTGAGACCGGCCGGTTCGGGGCCACGGGCCGTCGCGAAATCGGGCACGGCGCCCTCGCGGAACGCAGCCTGGAGCGCGTGATTCCGAAGGATTATCCCTACACGGTCCGCGTGGTTTCGGAAATCATGGGCTCCAACGGATCCAGCTCCATGGCCAGCATTTGCGTGGGCACGCTGGCCCTGATGGATGCCGGCGTTCCGATCAAGAAGCCCGTGGCCGGCATCTCCATCGGCCTCTTCTCGTCCCCCGCCAAGTCCGAGACCGTGGTGGACATCCTGGGCACCGAAGATCACTGCGGCGACATGGACTTCAAGGTCGCCGGCACGCGTGACGGCATCACCGGCTTCCAGGTGGACCTCAAGATCAGCGGCCTGGCCTGGAACCTGGTGGAAGACGCGTTCCGCAAGGCCAAGAAGGCCCGCGGGCAGATTCTCGACTTCATGGCCACCGTCATCGCGACGCCCCGGACGGAGCTGTCGGTCCATGCCCCCCGCATCCATACGGTCATGATTCCGGTCGACAAGATCGGCGCCCTGATCGGCCCCGGCGGCAAGAACATCCGCCGCATCACCGAGATCACCGGCACGCAGATCGACATCACCGACGACGGCACGGTCAAGATCTTCAGCACCGACGGCGCCGGCATGGAGATGGCCATGCGCGAAGTCAGCATGCTGACCGCCGAGGCGCAGGAAGGCCAGATCTACAACGGCACGGTCACCGGCATCAAGCCGTTCGGCTGCTTCGTGGAGATCTTCCCCGGCACCGACGGGCTGGTTCACATCAGCGAGCTGGCGGACTTCCGCGTGAACGTCGTGGAAGACGTCTGCAAGATGGGCGACCAGATGTGGGTCAAGTGCATCGGCGTGGATGACCGCGGCCGCATCAAGCTCAGCCGCCGCGAAGCCATGCGCGAGAAGGACGCCGAGGCGAAGGCGCAGCCGCCCAAGGCTTAATCGGGCTGCGGACCTGACAAGAAGAGATTCCTCGCGCCGGCGGAGCTTAAACGTTCCGCCGGCGCTTTTTTTTGAAGGAGTGAGCCTATGAGCCGGCCAACCGTGATCCTGGCGAATGGGGATTTCCCCTCGAGCTCCCGGCCGCTCGCCGCCCTCCGTCGCGCGGCCCGCCTTGTGTGCTGCGATGGGGCGGCGGTGAAGTTGCGGAAGGCCGGGCTGAAGGCGGACGTCATCGTGGGCGACCTGGACAGCCTGCCCCCTTCCGAAAGACGGGCCCAGGCGGGCCGGATCGTCCGCGACTCCGGCCAGGACGACAACGACCTGAGCAAAGCGTTCCGCTACTGCTTGAAGCAGGGCTGGCGCGAAATCGTCCTTCTGGGCGCCACGGGGCTGCGGGAAGATCACGCGCTGGGCAACATTGCCCTGCTGGCCGATTTCGCCCGGGAAGCGTCGGTCCGGATGCTGACCGATCACGGTGAGTTTGTGCCGATGTTGAAGTCCGGGCGCCTCGCCTGCCGGCCGGGGCAGGCCATTTCCATTTTTTCGTTGGATCCCGCCACGGCGGTGTCGTCCCGCGGGCTGAAATATCCGCTGCGCTCGCTCAGGCTTTCCCGCTGGTGGCAGGCCACCTTGAACAGCGCCACGGGTCGCGTTTTCCACCTGAGCTTCAAAGGCGGTCCGCTGCTGGTCTACCTGGCCTATCATCGGGAGGGCCGGGTTACGCCCCGGTCAAGCGTGGCTCGGGTGGAACCTCGCCC
>CAXNFL010000091.1:0-7822 GCA_964201555.1 Kiritimatiellia bacterium | reverse complement strand
CGGCCAGCTCGCGGCGCTGTTCGCCCAGGACCGCTTCAAGGGCCAGCACCAGCTGGAGATTGACGGCGTTCTGCTGGACGGCCGTCCGCTCATGCTGGTAGCGGAGCAGCTTCCACAGCACGCCCTTGAGGCGGCTCATCAGCCGGCCGGCCACCCCGGGACGGGCGGGCGCAACAAAATCGTCGGTCCGGACGGCGCCATGGGCGCGCAGCAGCGCCAGCCAGCGATCCAATTCCAGGGACGGCGAGGGCGCCGCGCGAAGCGCCGCCACAGCCTCCTGCTGGCGGGCCTGCTCCGCCAAGGCCGGATCGCGGCCCGCCGCCGCCTTCTCGAGGAGCGGGAGCCACTCGGCCGCCACCTCCTTACCCGCCAACCGGATCGAGCTCATCGTCATCGCTCCTTTCGGCCTGGGGAACCAGGATCTTGCGGCCCACCAGCCACGAGCCGAGGGCCAGGACCACCACCAGGGCAATGGCGAGGGTGTAGTAGCCGGCCGACGGCTTCTGCAGCAGCTTGCCCCAGGCGGCATACATCAAGGTGGAGGGAACCATGCCCACCAGCGTGGCCGCCGTAAAGGGCCCCAGCCGCATCCCGAGCGCGCCGGCCAGCAGGTTGGTCAGCCCGTAATTCGATAAAGGGAATGCGCGAAGCGTAAAGATGAGAATGAGCGAATGGCGATCGTCCATGCGCGGAGGCAGCTTGAACCGGCGCCGGACGCGATCGCCGAGGGGGTGGAACAGTTTCCGGGACAGCGTGAAATGAATCACCGCCCCGATCGTGCCCGCCACGGTGCCGATGACAGTGCCCCAGACAATGCCGTACAGGGCCCCCGCCACGAAGACAACCGGCCAGCGGGGCAGGAAGAGGAACGGCAGGCCCAGGGAAATGGCCAGAATGCCCAGCGGCCCCCATACCCCCAGCTTCTGGACCCACCCCGTGATGGAGCTGACCGACAGATGCTCGCGCACGGAGGGGATGTGAGCCACCGCCACCACGACCACGGCAAAGCCCAGAAATCCGATCAGGCTCCAGATGCCGGCTTTGAGGGTTATTCGCATTCCACCCGAACCTCAAACCGCTTGTACCGGTTTCGCATCCAATTCACGGCCAGCAGGTCGGAGACCGTCCGCGCCAGCCGCCCCATATTGGTGTACTTGCTGACGCCGGCCGAGCGGGCGCGGTGATGGGCGGGGGCCTCGGTGAGCCGGGCGCTGCGCATCAGCGCGAGGGCGGGAAGGAACCGGTGCATGCCTTTCAGCTCCAGGGGCAGATCCCGCAGCACCCACGCCTTGAACGCCTTCAGCGAGCAGCCGGTGTCGCGGATGCCGTCGTGCAGGAAAAAGCGGCGCACGGCGTTGGCCAGCCGGCTGCCGATCTTCTTGGACCACGTGTCCTGGCGGTTGACCCGGTAGCCGCAGCACACATCGCAGTCCGCCAGGCGGGCGAGCAGGGCCGGGATGTCGGCGGGATCGTTCTGGCCGTCCGCGTCCATGGCCACCACGGCTTCGCCGCGGGCGTGGCGGAACCCGGCGCCCATGGCCGCGCTCTGGCCGCTGTTGGGAACGAGGGTCAGCACGCGCAGGCCGGGCAGGGCGCGGGCCAGGGACATCAGCACGTCGCGGGTGCGGTCGGTGGAGCCGTCGTTGACGGCCAGGATTTCAAAGGGCTTGCCGAGGCCGGCCAGCACGCCGTGCAGCTCGCGGAGCACGCCTTCGATGCAGGCTTCCTCGTTGTAGACGGGAAGCACAACGGACACCTGGATGCCTTCTCCGCTCACGCGCACCGCCTTATTCCGGATTTCATGCGCCGCATTATATCAAAAACCCGCGTCTGCACAATTAAAAGGCTTCGAATGGCTTGGCAGGTCGAATTCGGTGTGGCATGATTAGGGGACGTGAAAACCTCGTACAAGCTCGTGACCGCCTGGGGAATCCCGATCCGGATCCACGTTTCCCTGCTCGCGCTCCTCGTCATCGTGGGCGTGCTGGCCTGGGATCTCGGCGGCGCGGCCATGCTGGCCTACAACATAGCCCTGCTGGTCATCGTCTTCACCAGCATCGCGCTCCACGAGCTGTCCCACTCCCTGGTGGCCATCCGCAAGGGCTGCCAGGTGCGCGAAATCACCCTCCTGTTCGTGGGCGGCGCCGCCCAGATGGAGGAGCTGCCGCGCAAGCCGATCGACGAAATCCTGATCGCGCTGGCCGGCCCCGTCTTCAGCCTGCTGCTGGCGGCGGCGGCCTGGCTCGGCGGCAGCTTCCTGAGCTGGCCGCTGCTGCCCTCGGCCTGGGGCGGCCGCCCGCTCAACATCGTTCAGCTGACCGGTCAGGTCAACCTCACCCTCGCCCTCTTCAACCTGCTGCCGGCCTTCCCCATGGATGGCGGCCGGGTCGTCCGGGCCCTCATCAGCCGGAAAATCGGCTTCCTGCCCGCCACCTTCGTCGCCTCCCGCCTCGGCCGGGTCGCCGCCATCATCATGGGCATCATCGCCTTCAAGAACAGCCTCTGGAGCGTGATCCTCATCGCGATCTTCCTGTTCCGGGCCGCCGGCCAGGAGTTCGATTACGTGCTGCGCACGGAGCTTCACGACAGCCTGCGGAAACGTTAGCGGAAGTCGGCGTCGCGCACGAGCGCCAGCAAGGCCACGCAGGCCACATCGGAACGGAGCGGCCCGCCCGCCATTCCCACGGCCGTGAAGCCGCGCGCCTCGAGCAGCTCCTCCTCAAAGGCATTCCAGCCGCCTTCCGGCCCGACCGCGAGCAGGACGCCGCCAGCCGCTCCCGCCGCCGCCTCGCCAACTTTCAGGGCCGCGCCGGGATGCGCCACCAGCCGCCGGGTGCCCGGCGACCAGGCGTCCAGCTCATCCTCGACGAACGGCTTGAAGCGCCGGTGAATGCTCACCGCCGGCAGGCGGGTCGCCCCCACCTGCTCGCAGCCTTCCAGCAAATGCTCGCGGATAAAGCCCGGCTCCAGCACGTGGGAATCGAAATAGGGACGCTCCACCTTTTCGGCATTGACCAGCCCGATGCGCCGGACGGCGAATTGCGCGAGCGCGCACCAGAGCCGCTTCATGACCTTCGGCCGGGGCAGGGCCAGCAGCAGATCCAGCGGCGCCGGCTCCGCGGGCGGCGCGGGGTCAAACTCGCAATCCAAATCCACCCCGGCGGCCGAAACCGCCTTCACCGTGCCGGCGCCCAGGGGGCCCTCGATCAGCCCAATGCGCAACCGATCGCCCGGACGGGCGTGCAGCACGGCCCGGATGTGAGCCGCGCGGCGGTCCGTGAGGCTCACCGCGCGATCCGGGCCCAGCTCCGCCGGGTCGATCAGGATACAGTTCATGCCCGCTTCTTGAGCGCCGCTTTCTTCTGAGCCAGCTTCGGCAGCGGGTTCTGCCGGTGGGCCTCTTCCAGCACAAACACCTGGCGCCGCACCTGGTCGAGCGCGACTTCCAGCTTCCCGCCGTTCACGAGTGCGTTGTAGATGTTGTCGTAGAAGCCCTTGGAAATGGTCTGGAACACATCCGGGATCTCGAGCTTCCAGTTCTCTTCCACCCAGGGCAGCGCCTCGCTGTTGTACTTGCGGTTGTCGGACCAGCTCTTCATCAGCGCCTGCTTCGGCGCCTGGGCGGGATCGTAGCTCCGCCACTTCAACGTCGAGAAGTTGCCGGTCAACCCGCCGCGGGTGCAGCTGACGTTGAACAGGTCGCCCTGCGGATAGGCCAGGTAGCTGCTGACATTGACTTCAATCGTGGGGGCGTTCTTCCCGTGCAGCACGACAAAGGCGTAATCGTCGGCGTCGCCAAAGGAGCCCGGGCCCGACCCCAGCTTCGCGCAGACCTCGGGCATCCGGTCGCCGAACAGCACCACGGCCATGTCCAGCGGGTGCGGCCCGGTGTTGTTCAGGTTGCCGCCCCACAGCTCCTGCTTCGTCTGCCAGTCCCAGCGGCGGGCGAAGCCGCTGTAGTTGATTCGCGCATTCACGAGGTCGCCCAGCACGCCGGAGGCGAGCACTTCGCGGAGCTTGATGAACGCGGGCTGGAAGCGGCTGTTCTGGAAGGGGGCCAGGACGCGGCGGCTCTTGCGAGCGGCGGCGACCATCTTGTCGAAGTCCGACACCTTGACGGCGCTGGGCTTTTCGCAAACGGTATGATAGCCGGCCTGCAGCCCGGCGATCGCGGCCTTGGGGTGCAGGTAGCTGGGCGTGGCGTTGACGAACAGGTCGAACCCGCCGGCCTTCAGCATCTCTTCGTAGTTCTTGTACGCCTTGCAGCCCAGCTCGGCCGTCGCCTGGGCGCGCCGCTCGGGCAGCAGGTCCGCCACGGCCACAATCTGGTATTGCTCCGGCGCCTGCCGCAGCCAGCGCGCATGAATATCGAATCCGCTCCGCCCCTGCCCCGCAATCGCCACTCGAACAATCTTACCGCTCATATGCCATCCTTTTTCTGGAAGTTAGGTCCTATCGCACGGCTCAGGCTTCGGCCACGAAGCGGCGCAGGTTCTCGAGCCCCACGGTGATGCCCTTGATCGGGTCCTCCATGCCCTCGAACTCGATCGACAGGACGCCGTCATAGCCGGCGCGCTTCATGATCCCGATGCACTGCGCGATCGGCACGTCGCCATGGCCGATGATGGAGCCGCGCAGGAAGTTTCCGGCGCGCGAGCGGAACCAGCCGGAGCCGGGATTCGACCCGCTGCCGGGCTTCACATGGAAGTCCTTGGCGTGGACGTGGATGGCGTAGGGCATCACGCGGCCCAGCGCCTTGGCCGGCTCGTCGTCGGCGCACAGGAAGTTGCCCATATCGACCAGCAGGCCGAAGTTCGGGTGATTGACGCCGTTGGCCAGCTTCTCCACGCGGTCGCTGTCCTGGCAGAAAAAGCCGTGATTCTCCACCATCGTCTTGATGCCCAGGTCCGCCGCGAACTCCGTGATCGCGCGGCAGCCCTTCACCAGCGTCGGCAGGGCGTCGTCGAAGCCGCGGGGCCCCTGGTGGGCGGCCAGGTAGCCGCGCGTGGCGTCATGGCGCATGCCCGGCGCGCCCAGGATCTTCGCCACCCGCACTTCATCCTTCAGCCGCTCGACCTCGGCCTTCCAGTCGCCGTTGCTGCCGTTCAGGAAATCGGCGCCGATGGTGTAGTTGGCGATCGGCAGCCCGACCTTGTCGCACGCCTCGCGGATCTTCGGGGCGAAGGTGAGGGGCGTCTCGCCCTTCGGCAGCGAGAGCGTTGAAAACTCGATCACATCGAACCCCATCTCCTTGGCCTTGGGGATGATGTCGAGCTGGCTCACCACGCCCTTGCCGACCAACTGACTGAAGCTATAGGAACTGACGCCGAGTTTCATGAGGATCCTTTCGAAAACCTTGGGTTTAAGCCGTGAAATATGCCACATCGCCCTCCATCGCGCAATGAATTCCGGCGTTGACGAATGACCCCTGTTGTGTGACGCTTGATGGATTAGAGAGGACTGATATGAACAAAATTATGCGTCTTGCCGGAGTGGGACTGGTGCTGGGAGCCGGCTCCCTCTTTGCCGATGTCAAAACCGCCAGCGTCTTCGGCGATCACATGGTTCTGCAGCGGGACATGCCCGTCCCCATCTGGGGCAAGGCCGCGCCCGGCGAGTCCGTCTCGGTCACCTTCGGCGCGCAGCAGGCGAAGACCACGGCCGACACGAAGGGCGACTGGAAAGTGTCCCTCCCCGCCATGCCCGCCAATGCGCAGCCAGCCGAGCTGGTGCTGGTGGGCGCCACCAACCGGGTGGTGCTGAAGGATGTGCTGGTGGGCGAAGTCTGGCTCTGCAGCGGTCAGTCCAACATGTACCTGCCCCTCCGCTCGTGCATGAACCCCACGCAGGAGATGGCGGCCTGCAACTACCCCGACATCCGCCTCTTCACCACCGACTACGCGGAATACAAGGGTCCCGGCCTGTCCATCCGCCCGAAGGACAAGGTCTATGCCCTCCACCCGCAGGCCAACATCCTTGGCGAATGGAAGGTCTGCCTCCCGAAGAACGCCGCCGGCTTTTCAGGGGTCGCCTACTTTTTCGGCCGCCGCCTGCACAGCGAGCTGAAGGTGCCCATCGGCCTGCTCGTCACCTCGATGGGCGCCACCGCCATCGAGGCCTGGACCAGCCTCGAGGGGCTCAAGGCCATCCCCCGCTATCGCCAGCGGGCGCTCGCCTTCGAGGAAATCTGCACGGCCTACGAGGCCGATACCAACTCCTTTCCCGGAAGCCTCGAGATCCAGAAGAAGAATCTCCCCGCCCGGCTGAAGCCCTGGTTCGAGGAGCTGGACCGCGAAGAGCCCGGGCTCGCCTCCAACTGGATGTCGCCCGACACCCCCACGGCCGACTGGGCCCGCATCGCCCTGCCGGTGGCCGTGACCAACAACCCGCTCGGCACGCCCGTGGCCTCCCTCTGGTTCCGGAAGGAAGTGACAATTCCGGCCGACTGGACCGGCAGCAACCTGGACCTGCATCTCGGCCAGCTGGATGCCGTCGACGAAGCCTATGTCAACGGCACCCGCGTCGGCCGCACCTGGTTCGACGCCTCCAATTATTGGGAACGCTCGCGCCTCTACCCCGTCCCCGCGAAAGCCCTGGCGACGAACCGGGTGACCGTGGTCCTCCGCCTGGTGAAGCTGATCTACCCCATGGGCGTCTTCGGTCCCGCCGGGGAGATGAAGCTGACCCCGGCCGGCTCCACGAACTCCGCCGTCTCCCTGGCCGGCGACTGGGTCATGAAGAAATCCCAGGACCTCGATCCGGGCCGCCAGCCGCAGCTGACGCCGGTGAAGGAGATGCCGGGCCACCATTACGGCCACCCCGGGGTCATGTACAACGGGCTCCTCAATCCCCTCATCCCCTACGCCATCCGCGGCGCCATCTGGTACCAGGGCGAAGCGAACGCCCCGTTCTATGCCGACTACCGCTACCTGCTGCCGGGCATGATCACCTCGTGGCGGAAAGCCTGGGGACAGGGCGACTTCCCCTTCGGCGTGGTGCAGCTGGCCGATTATTGGGAGCAGCAGACCCGCCCGGTGGAGCCGCTCGGCTACACGCCCCTGCGCGAGGCGCAAACCGCGGCCCTGGAGCTTCCCAACACCTTCCTGGCCACGGCCGTCGGCGTCGGCGAAGGCAATAACATCCATCCGAAAAACAAGCAGGAAGTCGGCCGCCGCCTGGCGCTGGGCGCCCTGGGGGTCGCCTACGGCCAGACGAACCGGGTCTATATGGGCATCACCTACAAGTCGATGTCGGTGAAAGGGAACGCCATCCGCCTGCGGTTCGATTTCGCCACGGGCCTGCATGCCCGGGGCGAGCCGCTGGTCGGCTTCTCCATCGCCGGCGAAGACCGCACCTTCTACTTCGCCACAGCCCGCATCGAGGGGGACACCGTGGTGGTGAGTTCGGAGAAGGTGCCCAAGCCGGTGGCCGTGCGCTACGCCTGGGCCACCAACCCGGTCTGCAACCTGTACAATGCCGAGGAGCTGCCGGCCTTCCCCTTCCACACCGACGGCTGGGATCTCTCCCAGCTCGTGGTCGGGCAAGACACGATCACCCTTCCCAGCGGCTGGAAGCCCAAACGGTAGGGACGGTCCCATGCCCCAGGATGCGACAACGGTTCTGAACACGCCGGCCGAGGCGGCCGCCTGGCGCCGCCGCCTGCCGGCCGGTCCTGAAGCGGTGACCGTCCTCACGGGCACGTTCGAAATCCTCCAGCCCGGCAACCTGGCGGCCCTGCGCCAGGCGGCCGCCCCCGGGAGCGCCCTGGTGGTCGTGGTGGAGGACGACGGGGCGTCGCCCTCCCAGGCGGCCCGCGGAGGGC
>CAXNFL010000090.1:0-7830 GCA_964201555.1 Kiritimatiellia bacterium | reverse complement strand
ACGCCCTGTCGTTCGAGGAGCGGGTGGCCCGGGCGGGCGCGTCAACGGGGTGCCCCGATCCTGTTGCGGCGGACGCCATGGAGAATGCCATCAGCGCCGTGCAGAAGGTGGGCGAGACGCTCGGCGGGGTGATCGAGGTCGTGGCGTTCGGCGTTCCCCCGGGGCTGGGGTCCTATGCGCAAGCGGACCGGCGGCTGGACGCCCTGCTGGCGGCCGCCGTCCTGAGCGTGCAGGCGATCAAGGGCGTTGAAATCGGGCCGGCCTTCGAAAATACCCGGATGGCCGGCACGCAGGTGCACGATCCGATCCGCAAGGACGGCGACCGGCTGATCCGCCCCACGAACCGCTGCGGCGGCATCGAGGGCGGCATGAGCAACGGCGAGACCCTCTGGATCCGGGCGGCCATGAAGCCCATCCCCACCACGCTCAAGCCGCAGCCCTCCGTGGACGCTTTCACGGGCGAGCAGGCGCCGATGACGTATGAGCGCTCCGATGTCTGCCCGGTGCCCCGGGCCGTCGTGGTGCTGGAGGCGGTGGTGGCGCTGGCGCTGGCCTCCGCGCTGATGGAAAAGATCGGCGGCGACTCGATCGCCGAGATGAAGCCGCGGTTTGACCGCCTGCCCGCCGCCCACTTGACCGCCTTGAAGATGAGCGGAAAGCCCCAGGTGTTCTGGCCATGACCGCCTACTTCCTCTATGGGCCGCCGGGAACCGGCAAGAGCACCCTGGGCCGCGCCCTGGCGACGCGGCTGCACATCCCGTTTGTGGATCTGGATTCCGAAATCGAGCGGGAGGCCGGCCGCTCGATCCGGGAACTTTTCAAGCTCGAGGGCGAGCCCGCTTTCCGCGCGAAGGAAGCCGCCCTGCTGAAGACGGCCATCGCCCGCGGCGAGAGCGTGATCGCGCTTGGGGGCGGGGCGCTGTTGAGTCCCGAAAATCGGTCCACTGCCGAAGCCGCGGGGCCCGTGCTGCTGCTCGAGGCGCCCGAGGCTGTGATCCGGAAGCGGATCGCCCTGGCGGGCGGCACGCGGCCGCTGCTGGAGCCGGGGCCCGACGGCTCGGACCGGCTGGCCGCCCTGCTGCGCGAGAGGGCCGCCCATTACCGGTCGTTTGAGCGGCGGCTCGAGGTGTCGTCCGACGAGCTGGCCGCCAAGGTGGATCAGGCGGAGGTGGGGCTGGGCGCGTTTTATGTGGGCGGCATGGGGGGCGGGTATCCCGTCCGCGTCCGCGGGGGGAGCCTGTCGGAGATCGGCGCCTGGTGCCGGACGCTGGGCTGGACCGGCCGCGTGGCGCTGGTGACGGACGAGCACCTGGCGGAGGCCCCGGCGTTCAAGGCGGTGATGGAGTCGCTGGCGAAAGCCGGCGTGACCGTCGTGCCGGTCTGCCTGCCGGCGGGGGAATCGGGAAAAACGATCGCCACGGTGCAGCACCTCTGGAGCGCCTTTTTAAAGGGCGGGCTGGAGCGCGGGGATGCGGTCCTGGCCCTGGGGGGCGGGGTGGTCAGCGACCTGGCCGGCTTTGCCGCCGCGACGTATCTGCGCGGAATCCGGTGGGCGGTGATGCCGACGACCCTGCTGGCCATGGTGGATGCCGGGCTGGGGGGGAAGACGGGCGCGGACCTGCCCGAGGGCAAGAATCTGGTGGGGGCGTTTCATCCCCCGTCGCTGGTGCTGATCGATCCGGAGGCGCTGGCCTCGCTGCCGCCGGCCGCCTTCCGTTCCGGCCTCGCGGAGGTGGTGAAGCACGGGATCATTGCCGACCCCGGGCTGTTCGAGCTGTGCGCCGGCGGCTGGGAGGCGCTGTGGCGGGGCGACCGCGAGGCCCTGGTGCGGCGCGCGGTGGCGGTCAAGGTGCGGACCATCGAGGCGGACCCTTTCGAGAAGGGCGTCCGGGCGTCCCTTAATTTGGGACACACCATCGGCCACGCGGTCGAGCAGGCGATGCGCTTCGAGCTCGATCACGGCTCCGCCGTGGCGATCGGGATGGTGGCCGAGGCGCGGCTGGCCGAGGGGATGGGGCTGGCGGCGGGCGGATTGGCCGGAAAAATCGAGGCTGTCCTGGAAGGGCTGGGATTGCCGGTGCGGATACCCGACGGGCTGGACCGGAGGGCGATGGGAGAGGCGCTGATGCGGGATAAGAAGAAAGCCGGAGGCAGCGTGAAGTTCGCGCTGCCGGTGCGGATTGGCGAGGTTCGGGTGGGCGTGGCCGTGGACCCCGCGCGGGTGGCGGCGCTATGACTTTTTCGCATGAGGATTTGCAGCGGGTCCGGGACGAGATCCGCCAGGCCGATGAGGCGCTGGTCCGGGACCTGGTTGAACTGGGAGCGGGGGCGGGGGCGGGGGCGGACTGGGAGCGGCGGGCGGCGGCGCGGCCGTCTTTCAAGTTCCGCGTGGATCTGGGCGTCAAGGTGGCGGAGAGCAAGTTCCGCCAGAGTCCCGAGCGGTACCGGCCCCTGGCCCAGGCGCGGGATGTCAAGAGGCTGAACCAAGCCATTACGGATGCCGACATGGAGTCGGCGGTCCTGGACCGCGTCTGGCGGCAGACGCTGGAGTGCGGGGGCGATGCCGTCCTGGCCGATCGCCTGGCGGTGCTGTATCGCGACCGTGTCATCCCGGAGACGAAGACCGTCCAGATCCGCCGGATGATCGAGTTGGCCTGATCGTTGGAGAAAGTCGATGAGACTCCTGACTATCCTGATGGTTCTTGCCCTGCTCGGTATGCCAGACCTGCTTCGGGCCGATTCCGCGACGGAGCGAACCGCCCTGGCCAGCGGCGACTGGTCCGCGCCGAAAACGTGGGACGGAGCGATTCCCGGAGACGGGGATACGATCAGCGTCTGCGATGGCGTCACGGTGACGGTTACCGATGCGCGGATTATCGGGCCATCGGGCGCGAACGGGACCCTTGCGATCCATTTGCAGAAGTCAGGCGCCCTGGTGATCGCCAAAGGCGGGCTCCTCCGCGTCCGCGGCGATGTGGTCTACACCTGTGGCATGGACGCCACCACCACAGCGGTAACAGTCCAGGGCGGGGGCGCCTGGCGCTGGGATGCCTCCAAAGCCGCCGCGCCTCAATTGACTTCCTACAGTTATCATGCGTCGGGCGACATGGCCTTTCGTCCCTTCGTGCTGGCCGGCTCGGCGGAGTCCCGCGCGGTGCTCGACTCCGATCCGGCCGGCGGCGCCGGCGCGTTCACCCGGGCCGGAAAATATTATGGCGGGCCGTTCAAGTCGGAGTACGGCGACATCACGCGTATCGGCGGAACCAACACGGCCGGGTGGGACATCAAGTGGTCCCCGCGGCCGGTGGGAGTCGCCTGGGATGTGCGGCATACGACCTTTGCCGGTTGCGGCCAGATCCGGATCACCGGCTTCGTGCAGCCGGGCGGCGTATTCCGTCATGTCGGGAATGTCCATGAAGGGACCCTGTCGAAGTTCGTCTTCCTGGCTTTCCCCTGTGGCCCCGCGCCTGATGGCGTGCGTGAGTTGATCGGAAACGTCTTCGATGTCGCCGCGGCCGAGAAGACCATGATCGACGGGTATACGATCACGGGCAACTACTTCGGCGGCGGGTTGAACGTGCTGTGGCAGTCGGGCTCATGGGCCCGGTGCGAGGGCAACTTCTACCGCCTGTCCGAGAAGTGGTGCCACGTGACCGGCAGCCGCCTGGCCGATGCGTTCGTGTTCCTTGACCGGGACTGGGACAATCCCCATGTGCTGCATGGAACCCCCAAGTATCCGATCGACCTGGACGGCCTGATCTTTTCGCATGCCGGCGCGAGCAATTACGACTCGGGCGAATGGATGTTCACGCAGCCCGGCTGCCGGCGCACGATCTTCCTCCCCAACATGTACGGGTATTCGAGCGGCGAGATCACGGCCATTCTCGGGGCGGCGGCGGGCAAGGAGTGGACGTTCGAGCACAACACCTGGTTCGGCGGGTTCAAGGAGTCGATGGGCTATGCGGCGATCCAGTATTCCGAGGCGGGCAACACCCGGACCGGGGCCATCAAATCCTTCCGCTCGAATATCCTGTGGAACCCGCAACTGCCCGGCAAGAGGGGGAAGTTTTTGAAGATGAACGACATCCACAGCATGGGCGGCGATCAGCGGGGC
This sequence comes from Kiritimatiellia bacterium, assembly GCA_964201555.1. Lineage (GTDB taxonomy): Bacteria > Verrucomicrobiota > Kiritimatiellia > CAIKKV01 > CAIKKV01 > CAIKKV01. Next base: position 3,716 of record CAXNFL010000090.1, on the reverse strand, counting down.
GCGCCGCCCGTTCTCGATGTGGGCAATCCCAAGGACATCGATTACAACACGGGCTGGAATTACGTTCCGACTGCCGAGCTCGAGTTCCGCAACAAGGCCCATTACAACAATATTGGAAAAGGGTACATCGGCAACTGGTCGAAGACGCCGGGCGAGCATGATGTGGACGAGGATCCCCGGTTTGCCGACTACCAGCGCGACCTGCCGCTGTTTGCCACCCAATGCCTGGGCGTGCAGCCGACGCGCGGCGAGTGGTCGGCCGCCCCCGCCAAGTCCTACGCCGTGGGCGACACGGTGGTTCACGCCACGGGCATCTTCTGGGGGCTGCCCGTGCTGTACCGCTATATTGGCGCCGGGGGCGCGAATCCCGAGCCCGGGGCGGGCACTCGCAAGGAGGGGGATGCCGGGGCGTGGCGGAAGAGCTGGGAATGGGGCAGCCTGCACTGCCTGCGCGAGGGCGTGCGCACGGAGCAGCGGTTTGGCGACGGGGACATCATCATGCACCTGATCAAGTGGGTCCGGGCGGGCTATGCCCCCACAAACCCCGCGCTCAAGGGCGCGGCCCACGACGGCACGGATATCGGCGCCGTGCCTTTTGCGGCGGCCGGGCGCTGAGCCAACCTAGCAGCACGTGTTCGTAGAGTTGTCATAATCGTAATCGTACGCTTAATCGTAATCTAGGCCCGGCGAGGGTGTGGCGTTCCGGCCGGAATCTGGCGGCCGCTTTTCCGCGCTGAGGGGCTCCGGCTGGAGGAGCCGGGACCATTATTCCACGTCTCCTCGCCATCGCCCCTCATCATCGGAAAATCGCCTCGCCATATTCCGGCTAACGGAACGCCACACCCGATAGCCATCGCGCGCCCGGTTCGCTGTCGCTCACGTCGGGCGGCGCGCGAGTGGGTTTCCTCTTGGAGCCCGGAAGCGTTGACAAGTGAATATAGAGTCTGGATGAGGTGGGATTTGGGCGGGGGCCATCCTCTCGCTGATTTGACAAAACGGCGGGACGATAGTACTTTTATAGCAGAATGCTAATGGAGGTGGAGATGGCCGCATTACTCATCAAGGATTTACCCGACGATGTGCACCGGTGGCTGAAGCGCGAGGCGGTGGCGCATCGCCGCTCCATGACGCAGCAGGTGATCGTCCTGTTCGAGGAGCGGATGAGGAAGTTCAAGCCTGTGCACTTTCCGCCGCCGTTCAAGACGCGCACGCCTTTGACCGCCGAGTTTATTGACAAGGCCAAGAAGGAAGGGCGGCCATGATCGTGACGGACTCGAACGTTCTGGCGGCCAGGAGTTTTACCGGAGCGCAAACGGCCCTGGCCGAGAAGGTGGAGGAGCTGGATCCGGTTTGGATCATGCCGCCCCTGTGGCGGTACGAGTTCCAGAACATCCTGACAAAAGGAATAGGGGCCGGAGCGTTCACCCAGGAGGGCGCCCTTCAGGTGTGGCGCGTGGTCATGGCCCGGATGGAAGGCAACGAGCACGAGCCGAATCCCGAGCGGGTCATCGAACTCTCGGCCCGCTACCGGATCACCGCCTACGATGCGAACTTCGTGGCGCTGGCCATGGAAATGGGCGTCCTGTGCGTCACCGAAGATGGTGAACTGCAAAAGAAGTTCCCGGCGCTCACGGTGAGCATGGCGGACTTTATCCGTCAAGGCCGGCCCGGCGGCGAAGCGCGTGAGTCGCGCGCGTCGTATGGCGGCCGCAAAAGCAAGGCGCCCCTCTCTGATAAAAGGATTTCCATCCGGGCCGGAACCCGATAAAATAGAGCCCTTCATCACACGAACAGAAGCAGGAGCAGGTGGCTTTGATGACGGGCGCGACAACCAAAGGGCGGGTGGCGGTGGGCATGAGCGGGGGAGTGGACTCCACCGTGACGGCCTGGCTGCTCCAGCGGCAGGGGTGGGAGGTCATCGGGCTGACCATGTCCATCTGGGACGGCTCCGTCCCGCTGCCGGAGTCCAACCGCTCCGGCTGCTTCGGCCCTGGCGAAGCCAAGGACCTCGAGGCGGCCCGCGAAGCCGCGCGCCGGCTCGGCATTCCGCACCACACGATTCCGCTGGCCGGCGAATACAACCGCGACGTGCTGGATTATTTCCGCGACGAGTACCGCGCCGGCCGCACGCCCAATCCCTGCGTCGTCTGCAACCAGCGGCTGAAGTTCGGCCTGCTCCTCGAGAAGGCCCGCACGCTGGGGATTCCCTTCGATCACTTCGCCACCGGCCATTATGCCCGGATTCGTAAGGATGAGCCGGCGGGCCCCTTCCACCTGCTGAGGGGCGTGGACCGGACGAAGGACCAGGCCTATTTCCTCTCCCGCCTGACCCAGGCGCAGCTCAGCCAGATCCTCTTCCCGCTGGGCGGGCTGGCCAAGTCGGAGGTCCAGCGGCTCGCCCGCGAGGCCGGGTTCGAAGCCTATGCCGACAAGCCGGAGAGCCAGGACTTCATCGAGTGCGACAACTACGATCCGCTTTTCACCGCGGAGGACCAGCAGCCGGGTCCCATCGAGGACGCGCAGGGGCGTCATCTGGGGGAGCATCGCGGACTGATCCACTACACGGTGGGGCAGCGCAAGGGGCTGGGCGTCGCCTCCTCCGGGCGGCTTTACGTGAAGGAGCTGCGGCCCGCGACGGGCACCGTGGTGCTGGGCTCCCATGACGAGCTCAAGCGCGACTCGTGCCGCGTGGAGGGCGTCAGCTGGATTTGCGGCGAGCCGGCGGCGGAGGCGCTCCGGTGCGAGGTCCGCCTGCGGTACCGGCATGCCGGCGTGGGCGCCGCCCTGACGCGCGAAGGCGCGGCCTGGCGCGTGGGTTTCGACCAGCCTCAATTTGCAGTGGCGCCCGGGCAGGCGGCCGTTTTTTATGACGGCGACGAGGTTCTGGGCGGCGGATGGATTAAAGGAGACGTATGAGCGCAAAGAAAACGGTCCCGGTGAAATGGCCGGACGACTTGAAGCCGAAGATCCAGCAGCTGGAAGCGTGGCTGGTGAGCCGGACGGGCGGCGTGCTGGTGGCCTGGAGCGGCGGCGTGGACAGCACCTTCCTGGCCGTGATGGCGAAGCGCGTGCTGGGCGCGAAGTCGCTGGCCGTCACGGCGGATTCGCCCTCGTTTCCCCGCGCCGACCTGCGGGACGCGAAGGCCCTGGCCAAGAAGTTCGAGCTGCGCCACGAGGTGATTTCCACGGACGAGATGGCCAATCCGGTCTTTACGGCCAATCCCCCCGACCGGTGCTATCACTGCAAATCCGAGCTATACGGTTCGCTGCGCAAAGTGGCGGATCGCGAAAGCCTGTCTGACCTGACGGACGGCAGCAACGCCGACGATGCCGGCGACTACCGCCCCGGCACCCGCGCGGCCTCGGAGCACGGCATCAAGCGGCCGCTGCAGGAGCTTGGCTTCACCAAGGCGGAGATCCGGGCCGCCTCGCGGGCCCTGGGCCTGCCCACGGCCGACAAGCCCGCCACGGCCTGCCTGACCTCGCGGATTCCGTACGGGACCCCGATCACGCCGGAGAATCTCTCGGTGGTGGAGGAGAGCGAGAAGGCGCTGGCCGGGCTGGGCTTTACCAATTTCCGCGTCCGGCTTCACGGCGAGATCGGCCGCATCGAGGTGCCGCCGGCCGAGCTGGAGAAGGCCGTCGCGCAGCGCGAGGCGATTGTGGCCGCGTTGAAGAAGGCGGGCGTGAAGTACGTGACGCTCGATCTGCAGGGT